>JALVCM010000238.1 GCA_027010005.1 Thiohalobacter sp. | reverse complement strand
CTGGCGGGGGTATGGGGTTTGATGCGGGAGGCCTTTGTCGTCCATTCAGAAGGGCGGGTCGTTCGTGAAGCGGTTGCTGCTGCAGTTTCACAACTTAATGAATGTCCATATTGTGTGGATGTGCATGCTTCCATGCATGCTAGCGCAGGTGGGGACGGGGATATTCTAGCGAACCAACTACGTGTCGGTACTTCAGCGTCTGCTTTGGCTTATCAGTGGGCTTCTGCAACACTGTCGCCAGATACAGAAGTCATCCGCAATCCACAAATCCCGTCAGGTGATGTGCCGCAGATATTCGGGACAGCGATATGTTTTCACTTCATCAATCGGATGGTAAATATTTTTCTGGATGACGCACCAATGCCGATGCCTGCCGCAAGCAGTCATTTTATGCGCTCGTTTTCAAGAGCGTCGCTCCGGTTTTTCGGCAAGCGCATGGTACGACTTGATGGTAAACCGGGAGAGTTCGTCATAGACCCCGATCAAGTGGAGCTTCCACAGGAGTTTGCATGGTCAGCAACGGATCCCAACGTAGCCGGAAGTTTAGCGCGATTTGCGTATGCAGCCGAGAATGCCGGGCAGGAATCCCTGCATGAGGATGTCCGCGCATTAGTGACTACCCACCTGCAGGACTGGAAGGGTGAACAACCAGAGCTGGGGGCGGGCTGGGTTGATACGTTGGTAAAACAAGTCGATGGGCATTTACAACCCTCGGCCCGACTGGCCTTGCTCGCGGCGAGAGCATCCTGGCAAATTGACGAGCGCGTTGTGACTGAATTCCGATCAATTGTTGATGATGATCGGGCGCTGGTCCAGGTCGCTGGTTGGGCTAGCTACGCAGCTGTTCAACGGATAGCGAGTTGGCTCTGATGAGTCGTGTACCCGGAAACCAGTAATAGGAGAGCGAATATATGTCTCGGACGACCTTTACCGGAGGTTGCCTGTGTGGCAGTGTCCAGTACAAATTAAGCGGTGATGTTCTGCAGTTTTACCACTGTCATTGCAGCCGTTGCCGAAAAGTTACCGGAAGTGGGCACGCGACTAACCTTATGATCGAGGCCGATACAGTTGAATGGCTCAAAGGAGAGTCGTTACTGGGTTACTACAAGGTTCCAGAAGCAGAACGCTTCTATAATCAATTTTGCAAGCAGTGCGGGGGACCGCTACCAAGATATGTGCCGGAGCGGGGTATGGTGGTTATCCCTGCCGGTTCGTTGAGCTGTGATCTGGATATCAAGGCAAAGGCACGGATATTCTGGGACTCTCGTGCTGAATGGTCGTGTGAATCGGGTGAGTTGCCGACGTTTTCAGAGTATCCAGAAACATAATGGCCAGCATGATAACCTACATCAAATCTGAATTCACAAAGTCGCTTGGCATTTTCCGGTATCGAGGAGCTAACACCAGAGCTGTTTGATGGGTGGCGCATCTCTCATCTTTATTTATCCTCTGATTGGAAGCCCAACCACGTGGCACAAGTAGAAATCGACGCCTTAGTGCAAATACACACGGAAACGACATTATGATGGTAAAGTGCGAGCAAGAACGTGCTAATAATGTTATCACTAAATAGTAGTCGCGCCAGTGAAAAAAGAAAATAATTCTTGTCTCTGACGATGTTTTTCGGCCTATATGCTAAATTATTATTTCCCCCTGGAAACCAGATCCGCTGTTCAACGACGACTAACCCGTGGTCCAGGGCAGGGAAGTTCATAATAAACATGGAGCAACTAAAGCATGTCGATCTCGACTGATGATTTCATCAGAGGAACCCTGAACAGTTCGGCCGGACAACCAAGGCCACTCGGCATTGTCATTGCGATCAACATGATCGATGCAGTGAATGAAAATCTGGTTAAATCCGGATTCGTGTCTGATTTCTACTATTGTTGGTGCAATAATATTGTTTCCGACAATCTTTCAATGGATAACGATTTAGAGCTTTTCGGTATTCTCGACGACATGGAAATAACGCCACTGTGCAGAAAACGCATACCCAGCAAGCGTCGAAACTTTTACTTGGAAGCCGAATCACCACAGCCCGGTGTTCAGGGCAGGAGCTTATATACGGTATTACCAGAACACTTTTTCTGGAACGAATTGGTTGATGCCCCGTTCATTGCCGGTCTTGGAAGCAATCAGATTACTGCGCCGTCAGTCGCCGGCGGTAGAGGCTGCTACTCGTATCCCGATACCGGCGACGATGAGATCCCACTCAAAGCAGGCAAGCGACTTGGCAATCGGGTATTGTGGGTGGCACCCATGGCAAAAAGAGAGGAGCCAAAGGCTCTCGCCTCGGCTGTTTCCGCTTGCAATTATCTTGGGCTGATCCATCACTACTTGAAACCGGATATGGATCTGTGCGCGTTGCGATTGCCGCCCAATGCCGGTAGCTTGTCGATCAGCGCCCGGCCGACAAATGGTGATGCTGGCAGCCATACCCGCTTCAAAGTCTGCGCGGTCGCCAAGCATGACAGCAATCGGAAAAAATGGGGCACCACTGTCAACCTCGCCAAACTGGACAAAGGCATCGCCAACTGCGATGGAAAACGCGAGCGGGTTTTAGACCCCATCAGGACAGAACAGCTCGGCTGTGTGCGCAGGCGCCGTCTAGGACAAATTAATACCGCATACAGACTGACTCGCGCTCAAGACCATGCTAAATTTGCCGATTATGTAAAAGGTTCGAGCCGGTCCGGATGGGACGGCCCAGAAATATTTCGCCAGCTAAAAGCCATGGGAATTTGACCCCTGATGGA
>JALVCM010000237.1 GCA_027010005.1 Thiohalobacter sp. | reverse complement strand
ATCCACTCCCCGGCTGAAGCCGGTGGTGGTGGTTTCCTCCGTCGCCCATTCGTCTACGCCATAGTTCAGGTAATCGACCCCGCATACGTCGATCAACTGTTCAAACCTGAAAGCCTGCTCATCGCGCAAGGCGCGGCAGGTGTCGATCAGGTCTTCCGGCGCCAGTTCAATTGTGACTTCATTCAGCAACAGTGCTGCTTCGCGCAAGGTGTCACCAAAGCGTTCCTGTAACTGTTGAAGAAGTTCTTTTGCCTGCATGTCCTGTCTCTTCAGCGCGCGATGGTGTTGGTGCGGCGAATCTTGTTCTGTAACTGTAATATGCCGTACAACAGCGCTTCAGCCGTGGGCGGACAGCCCGGCACGTAAATATCGACCGGCACAATACGATCGCAACCACGCACGACCGAATAGGAATAGTGGTAATAGCCGCCGCCATTGGCGCACGAACCCATGGAAATCACCCAGCGTGGCTCGGACATCTGATCGTAGACCTTGCGCAAGGCAGGCGCCATTTTGTTGCACAGGGTGCCTGCCACAATCATCACGTCGGACTGGCGCGGGCTGGGGCGGAAGACAACACCAAAGCGATCCAGGTCATAGCGCGAGGCGCCGGCCTGCATCATTTCCACCGCGCAACAGGCCAGGCCAAAGGTCATCGGCCACATGGAACCGGTGCGCGCCCAGTTGATCAGCTTGTCGGCAGACGTGGTGATGAAACCTTCTTCGAGGATTCCTTCAATTCCCATTACCCGATCCACCTCTCAGCCAGCTTACAGCCAGGGCAACCCGCATCGGGCGTCACTCGCGGACGTGCGCATCCCCGCTCCGCGGGGCCCCTGCTTACTGCTCGTGACGCTATTCCCACTCCAGGGCTCCCTTCTTCCACTCATAGATAAACCCGATCACGAGGATTCCGAGGAAGATCATCATGGCGATGTAGCCGAACCAGCCGATGTCGTCGAGCACCACGGCCCAGGGGAAAAGGAAAGCAATTTCGAGATCGAAGATAATGAACAGAATGGCGACGAGGTAATAACGCACATCGAAGCGCATACGGGTGTCCTCGAAAGCCTCGAAGCCGCATTCATAGGGCGAGGTTTTTTCAAGGTCGGGCTTACGGGTGCCCAGCATGAAACCCATCAGGGTCATAACCAGTCCCGTTCCTATGCCGATGGCGATAAAAATCAGGACCGGTAGGTAATTCTCCAGCATGCAATCCTCATCCGACGCTTCCGGCTTTCGCCGGGTTATCTTCTTATGTCACGTTTCCGTGAAGCGTCACGCAGTCTAGGCCAGTGCGTTTACAGGTGTCAAGCAAAGCAGATGAAAGCTTTTTATGCCAAATCAAGCAGTTAATCTGAGTTTGTAGGCCTATAAAAAAACCCCATGAAGCGGGCAAAAAAAAGACGGATATCACATCCGTCTTTCCTGATGATGGTGCCGACGGCCGGAGTCGAACCGGCACGGCTTTCGCCACTACCCCCTCAAGATAGCGTGTCTACCAATTCCACCACGTCGGCTGATAACGCTTACTGTTTCGGTGTGTCGGTTGCCGGCTCGGGGGACTCGGCCGGTACTGCCGGCATATCGTCGGCCGGCGGAAGGTCCATGGCCGCATCGGCAGGCGCCGGTATATCACTTTCAGGCAGATCCGAAGGAACGGCAGGCTTTTCGACCTTGATCGTCTCGGTCACACTGGTATCAGCACTTTGTACATCCCTCACCAGCGGGGAGGACAACAGCACACTATTGACGAAAAATAACGTTGCCAGTACCGCCGTGGCGCGCGTGAAGAAGGACCCGCCACCACCGGCACCGAATACGGCCCCGGACGAACCCGCACCAAAGGCTGCGCCCATATCAGCGCCCTTACCCTGCTGCAATAGCACCAGCCCGATAATGGCCAGTCCCAGCACAACCTGAAGAATCAACAATGCTGTAAACATTCAATACACCCGGAGCTCAAGGCTCCATAGTTAAGCGGATATCCGAATAATACGTCATTCCGGCGCATGCCGGAATCCATGCCTATCCGGCATGACGGTTTGATTCGGAATGTCCTGGAAAAGTCAGTTACCGGCCCTGCAGATGGCCAGAAAATCACCTGCATCCAGCGAAGCACCGCCGATAAGCCCACCGTCGATATCCGCCATGGCAAACAGCTCTTCGGCATTGCTGCCCTTGACGCTGCCGCCGTACAGGATCTGCACCTTGTCCGCGACACCCTGGTCCAGACCGGCCAGCTTGCCACGGATGAATGCGTGAACATCCTGCGCCTGCTGCGGTGAGGCCGTCTTGCCGGTTCCGATCGCCCAGACGGGCTCATAGGCAATCACCGCATCACCAATGGCTTCAATACCTTCCAGATCAATCACCGCGTCCAGCTGGCGGGCGACCACATCCTCGGTCACACCCTGCTCACGCTCTTCCAGTGTCTCACCGACACACAGGATCGGGATCAGGCCGGACTTGCGCGCCGCGGCAAACTTGCGTGCCGTAAAGGCATCGTCCTCGCCGTACAGGGCACGCCGCTCGGAGTGGCCGACAATGGCATAGGTGCAATTGAAGTCCTTCAGCATCGGGCCGGAGACTTCACCGGTGAAGGCGCCGGACTCCTGGTCGCTGACATCCTGGCTGCCCACGGCCACCTTGCTGTCGGCCAGCAAGTTGGACACCAGCGGGATATAAACGAAGGGCGGACAGACCGCAATCTGTGTATTTCCGGTATCCCCGGCGCCGGCGGTAATGCCCGCAACCAGTTGTTTGATGCTTTCCAGCGAACCGTTCAGTTTCCAGTTCCCGGCGACCAGTGTCTGTCGCATGCGTATCTCCTGCAAGCCCTTGAAAATAGCCGCGTAGCGTAGCGGTCTGGCCTGCAAAAATCAATCGAAATCGGTGATTCGGCATCACTCACTACAACCCTGAGCCAGGCTACAGATACCACGTACACCTGTGGAATAACCGGGTTGTTTACACAAAAAAAACACTGTGCAGAGAAAATACCCTGATCCCCTGGCAGCTTGCCCGACATTTATTTGACGGTTTTGAGGTTTGATGATATGTTGCCTCAACATCGACAACCTAACAACAACAATTACAGCA
>JALVCM010000236.1 GCA_027010005.1 Thiohalobacter sp. | reverse complement strand
GACCCGCACGTCGTGCTCGTGCAGGTATTCGGTCAGGTCTTCTGCCATGCGCTTGGTCAGTGTCGTGATCAGTATGCGCTCGCTCACTGCCGCGCGTTTGCGAATCTCCGACAGCACATCATCGACTTGTGTACCGGCGGGCCGCACCTCGATTTCCGGGTCCAGCAGGCCGGTTGGCCTGACCACCTGCTCAACCACCTGCCCGGCGTGTTCTGCCTCGTACTTGCCGGGCGTGGCAGAGACAAAGATCGACTGCGGGATCAGGCGCTCGTATTCATCGAACCGCAGCGGCCGGTTGTCCAGTGCGGACGGCAGGCGGAACCCGTATTCGACCAGGGTCTCCTTGCGCGAACGGTCACCCTTGTACATACCACCCAGCTGCGGGATGGTGACGTGCGATTCATCCACCACCACCAGCGCGTCGTCCGGCAGGTACTCCAGCAAGGTCGGTGGTGGCTCGCCGGCCTTGCGCCCGGACAGGTAGCGGGAGTAGTTCTCGATACCGGAGCAGTAACCCAGCTCGATCATCATCTCGATATCGAAACGGACACGCTGCTCCAGCCGCTGTGCCTCCACCAGCTTGTCGTGGTTACGCAGATACTCCAGGCGCCCGGCCAGCTCTTCCTTGATATCATCGATACAGTCCAGCAACGTCTGACGCGGTGTGACGTAGTGGCTTTTGGGGTAAATGGTCAGGCGGGGTACGCGGCGCAGTATCTCGCCGGTGAGCGGGTCAAAATACGACAGGTTTTCAATTTCATCATCGAACAGCTCGATGCGCACCGCCTCGGCATCGGACTCCGCCGGGTGGATATCGATCACCTCGCCGCGCACCCGGTAGGTGGCGCGTGCCAGTTCGACGTCGTTACGCGTGTACTGCAGCTCCGCCAGACGCCGCAGCAGCTTGCGCTGGTCGATGCGGTCACCCCGGTCCAGGTGCAACACCATGCTCAGGTAGGAACGCGGATCACCCAGGCCATAGATGGCCGAGACTGTGGCCACCAGCACCGTGTCGCGCCGCTCCAGCAACGCCTTGGTCGCAGACAGACGCATCTGTTCAATATGGTCATTGACCGAGGCATCCTTCTCGATGAAGGTATCCGACGAGGGTACATAGGCTTCCGGCTGGTAATAATCGTAGTAGGACACGAAGTATTCCACCGCGTTGTGCGGGAAGAAAGTCTTCATCTCACCATATAACTGGGCCGCCAGTGTCTTGTTCGGTGCCAGGATCAGCGTGGGACGCTGTACCTGCTGCATCACATTGGCGATGGTGAAGGTCTTGCCGGAACCGGTCACGCCCAGCAGGGTCTGGTGGGCAAGACCATCGTTCAGTCCTGCCACGAGACCTGCGATGGCCTCCGGCTGGTCGCCGGCCGGCGTCATATCTGTTACCAGCTGAAATTCTTTGCTCACAGGGATTAAGTAATGCGTCGTGTTTCAGTATCATGGGCCGCCATCATGCAGCCATTATCAAAAGGATCACCGGAGTGAATGACATCACCCTGTCACAACGTGTGCAACGGGTTAAGCCCTCACCGACCCTCGCCGTCACCGCCCGCGCTGCAGAACTGCGCGCCGCGGGCAAGGACATTATCGGCCTCGGCGCCGGTGAGCCGGACTTCGACACCCCTGAACACATCAAGGAAGCCGCGATCCGGGCGATCCGCCATGGCGCCACCCGCTACACGGCGGTGGATGGCACGGCGGAACTCAAGCAGGCTATTATAAACAAGTTTCAGCGCGATAACGGATTAGCCTACCAACCGGACCAGATTCTGGTGTCCTGTGGCGGCAAACAGAGCTTCTACAACCTGTGCCAGGCGCTGCTCAACCCCGGTGATGAGGTGATCATCCCCGCCCCCTACTGGGTCTCCTACCCGGATATGGTACGGCTGGCCGATGGCGAGCCGGTGATCGTACGGGCCGGGCTGGAGCAGCGTTTCAAGATCACACCGGAGCAGCTGGAAGCCGCCATTACCCCCAGGACACGCCTGTTTGTGATCAACAGCCCCTCCAACCCCACCGGGGTCGCCTACAGCCGCAGCGAGCTGGAAGCGCTGGCGGCGGTCCTGTTGAGAAATCCGCAGATCCTGGTGGCCACGGATGATATGTACGAGCACATCCTGTGGTCCGATGCACCGTTCGTGAACATCGTCAACGTGGCAGAAGAGCTGGTTCCACGCAGTATTGTCCTGAACGGCGTCTCCAAGGCCTACGCCATGACCGGCTGGCGCATCGGCTATGCCGGTGGGCCAAAACCGTTGATCCAGGCGATGAAGAAAATCCAGTCTCAAAGCACCTCGAACCCTGCAGCCGTTTCCCAGGCGGCAGCCGTGGAAGCACTGGACGGTGACCAGTCGTGTATCGCGCCCATGCTTGCCGCGTTCCATGAACGTCATGATTTCGTGGTGGCGGCGCTGAACGCACTGGATGGCGTGCGCTGCGCCGAAGCGGATGGCACTTTTTACGCCTTCCCGGATTTCAGTCCGGTCATCGAACGGCTGGACGGTATCAACGATGATGTCGAGCTGGCCGAGCACCTGCTGAATGAAGCCGGCGTGGCACTGGTGCCCGGTTCGGCCTTTGGCGCACCCGGTTACCTGCGCCTGTCTTTCGCCACCGGCATGGACACGCTGAAAGATGCACTGGGGCGCATTGCCGGGGCGCTGTAGTGCTGGTTCCGTACAGTTGACCGGCCGGGGGCAGTTCCGTAGAATCCCCGGCTTCGCGAAACGCGATTCCCCGGTAGCTCAGTCGGTAGAGCGGGTGACTGTTAATCACTAGGTCGGCAGTTCGAGCCTGTCCCGGGGAGCCATCTAAGCACTTGGTTTAAGCCGGATTTATCCGGCTTAAACCTCCCATACCCAACTGCCTGGCTGATCGTAGTGTATACCTGATGCATAGCGATTGGCTTAAGGAAACCCTGATTAATTCATCATCCCGGCCTACGCCGGGATGACGATATACGCCGGGATGACGATATACGCCGGGATGACGATATACGCCGGGATGATGATAAAGGAATAGATCATCAGAGGCTCCCGGAATGTCAGTTGCTGGATTTCGCTAGACAAGTCCTTTAATCTTCCCGTTACGTTTTCTGGACGG
>JALVCM010000235.1 GCA_027010005.1 Thiohalobacter sp. | reverse complement strand
AGCTCATGCGTCTGGGCAAGCGACTGAAGCTGGTCGAGTCCTTCATGGAATCCGGCAACAAGCCCGAATGGATGGTCATGACCGTGCTGCCGGTGCTGCCGCCGGAACTGCGTCCGTTGGTGCCGCTGGATGGCGGTCGTTTCGCGACCTCTGATCTCAATGACCTGTACCGCCGTGTCATCAACCGTAACAATCGTCTGAAGCGTCTGCTGGAACTGAACGCGCCTGACATCATCGTGCGTAACGAAAAGCGCATGCTGCAGGAATCCGTCGATGCGTTGCTCGACAACGGTCGTCGCGGTCGTGCCATCACCGGTACCAACAAGCGTCCGCTGAAGTCGCTCGCCGACATGATCAAGGGTAAGCAGGGCCGTTTCCGCCAGAACCTGCTCGGCAAGCGCGTCGACTACTCCGGTCGTTCGGTGATCGTGGTCGGTCCGACGCTGCGTCTGCATCAGTGTGGTCTGCCCAAGCGCATGGCGCTGGAGCTGTTCAAGCCCTTTATCTTCAGCAAGCTGCAGTTGCGTGGCCTGGCGACCACCATCAAGGCGGCCAAGAAGCTGGTCGAGCGCGAAGGTCCGGAAGTCTGGGATATCCTCGAAGAGGTCATTCGTGAACACCCGGTCATGCTCAACCGTGCACCGACCCTTCACCGTCTGGGTATCCAGGCCTTTGAGCCGACGCTGATCGAGGGTAAGGCCATCCAGCTTCACCCGCTGGTGTGTGCAGCATTCAACGCTGACTTCGACGGTGACCAGATGGCCGTTCATGTACCGCTGTCGCTGGAAGCCCAGCTGGAAGCGCGTACCCTGATGATGTCCACCAACAACATCCTGTCGCCGGCCAGTGGCGAACCGATTATCGTACCTTCGCAGGACGTGGTGCTGGGTCTGTATTACATGACTCGTACCCGTGTGAATGCAAAGGGCGAAGGCATGATGTTTGCCGATGTGTCGGAAGTGCACCGCGCCTACCAGAGTGGCGTTGCCGACCTGCACGCCAGCGTCAAGGTGCGTCTGAAAGACAGCAACATCACCGACGATGGCGAGCTTGAGCATCGTACGCGTGTGCTGGACACGACAGTTGGTCGCGCATTGTTGTCGGAAATCCTGCCCGAGGGTATTCCCTTCGAGGCGGTTGACCGCAACATGACCAAGAAAGCTATCTCTAACGTGATCAACCTGTGTTACCGCAATGTCGGGTTGAAGGCGACAGTTATTTTTGCCGACCAGCTGATGTACACCGGTTTTGCCTATGCCACCCGTGCGGCCGTGTCGTTCGGTATCAACGACATGGTGATTCCGGAAGAGAAGGCCCAGATCCTTGCCGAGGCGGAAGCCGAAGTTAAGGAAATCGAGAACCAGTACACCTCCGGCCTGGTGACCAATGGCGAGCGTTACAACAAGGTGGTCGATATCTGGTCGCGTACCAATGACCAGGTGGCCAAGGCCATGATGGACAAGCTTGGCAAGGAAGTTGTGCTCAACGCCAAGGGTGAAAAGGTCAAGCAGGACTCCTTCAACTCGGTGTACATGATGGCCGACTCCGGCGCGCGTGGTTCCGCTGCGCAGATTCGCCAGCTGGCCGGCATGCGTGGCCTGATGGCCAAGCCGGATGGCTCGATCATCGAGACGCCGATCACCGCGAACTTCCGCGAAGGTCTGGACGTACTGCAGTACTTTATCTCCACGCACGGTGCACGTAAGGGTCTGGCCGACACCGCACTGAAGACCGCCAACTCCGGCTACCTGACCCGTCGCCTGGTCGATGTGGCGCAGGACCTGGTGGTGACGGAAGTCGATTGCGGTACCGAAGCAGGCATGCTGATGACGCCGCTGGTTGAAGGTGGCGACGTGGTCGAGTCACTCAGCGAACGTGTGCTGGGTCGTGTCACGGCGGCTGATACCTATGCGCCAGGCACGGACGATGTCGTGGTGCCTGCCGGTACGTTGATCGACGAAAAATGGGTCGAGAAAATCGAAGAAGCCAGTATCGACGAGATCAAGGTGCGTTCGCCGATTTCCTGTGCCACCCGTTACGGCATCTGTTCCAAGTGCTACGGTCGTGACCTGGCGCGCGGACACCGGGTCAATATTGGTGAATCCATCGGTGTCATCGCGGCCCAGTCGATTGGTGAACCGGGCACCCAGCTCACCATGCGTACCTTCCATATCGGCGGTGCGGCAAGTCGTGCGGCGACGGTCAACAGTGTTGAAGTCAAGAACAGCGGTTCGCTGAAGTTGCACAACATCAAGACCGTGACCGACAAGAACGGCAACCTTGTTGCGGTATCGCGGTCCGGTGAAATCGGTGTGGTCGATGAACACGGTCGTGAGCGCGAGCGTTACAAGGTGCCATACGGCGCGGTTATTTCCGCCAATGAAGGTCAGAAGGTGGACGGTGGGCAGATTATCGCCAACTGGGATCCGCATACTCACCCGATCGTGGTTGAAGTGGCCGGGCGTGTGCGCTTCATCGATTTTGTCGATGGTGTGTCGGTCCAGAAACATACAGACGAAATCACCGGTCTGAGCAGCCTGATCGTCACCGATCCCAAGCAGCGCGGCAGCGCGGGCAAGGATCTGCGTCCGATGGTGCAGCTGATTGATGATGAAGGCAACGAGCTGAAGATTCCGGGTACGGACTTCGCGGCGCATTACTTCCTGCCGGCCGGTGCGATTGTTGCGCTGGAGGATGGTGCCGAAGTGCAGGTGGGTGACGTGGTGGCACGTATTCCCCAGGAATCTTCCAAGACCCGTGATATCACCGGTGGTCTGCCGCGTGTCGCCGATTTGTTCGAGGCCCGCAAGCCGAAGGATCCGGCGATTCTTGCCGAGACTTCCGGTACCGTTGGTTTTGGTAAGGAAACCAAGGGTAAACAAAGACTTGTGATTGCGGAGCCGGGTGGCGAGACCTACGAAGAGTTGATTCCAAAGTGGCGCCATATTTCGGTATTCGAGGGCGAGCAGGTCACCAAGGGTGAAATGCTGGCTGACGGTGAGCCGAATCCACACGATATCCTGCGTCTGCTGGGTACGACGGTGATGGCGGAATATCTGGTCAAGGAAATCCAGGACGTGTACCGCCTGCAGGGTGTCGGGATTAATGACAAGC
>JALVCM010000234.1 GCA_027010005.1 Thiohalobacter sp. | reverse complement strand
GGCGGCCGTGATACCAGTGCCCAGCAATGCATTCATCTGGGCTTCCAGAGATGCGATGCGGGAATCGTTGTCATTTACCTGCGTGGTCACTTCACTAAAGTTACCGTTTACCTCGGCAGCCAGCGCTGCTGTACCCGTCGTAAAGCTGGTCATGTTTGCACTGTTGACCTGGCCAGCCATGGCGGCACTCCCGCATACAAGGGCCATCATGCCGCCAAGGGCCGCGGAAATCATTTCAGGTTTCATTACTCGCTTCTCCATTTCAGTTACCTCAAGTTCAGGAGTTATTGCCATGTACTACCATCATCCCAGTTAAAGTTACCCCAGACGGCCGGGCCGGCACCTTCACAAAGGTCGCCGATACCATCACCATCAGTATCCGTTTGTGGCGGGTTGGGCACAGTCGGGCAGTTGTCAGCATTGTCGCCAATACCGTCGCTGTCTGTGTCTGCTGATTCCGCTCCGTCAAGCGGGAACATATCGAGCGCATCATTACTGCCGTCACCATCGCTGTCCGGGTTCAGTGGGTCTGTACCTGCAGCCACTTCAGCGGCATCACCAAGGCCGTCACCATCGTCGTCCGTGTCGGCATTGTTGCCAATGCCATCACCATCGGTATCCAGTGTTTCTGTTGCATCCAGCGGGAAAGCATCAGACACATCGGCCACACCATCGTTATCATCATCGCTGTCGGCGTTGTTACCGATGCCGTCACCGTCAGTGTCCAGAGACTCTGCAGCATCCAGCGGGAACGCATCTGCAGCGTCGTCCACACCGTCACCATCGTCATCCGTGTCGGCGTTATTGCCGATACCATCACTATCGGTATCCACTGTTTCTGTAGCATCCAGTGGCAAGTCATCCACTGCATCACTACTGCCGTCACCGTCGGTATCAGCCAGTAAAGGCTTGGTGCCATTTGTGATTTCCACACTGTCCGGCACACCATCGTTGTCGTCGTCTGCATCTGCATTGTTGCCGGTTCCATCACCGTCGGTGTCGACTGATTCCGTTGCATCGAGCGGGAAAGCATCGGCGGAATCAAAACGGCCATCTCCATCCGTGTCTTTTAACAAGGGATTGGTCCCTGCGGTCATTTCCGCCACATCGCTCAGACCGTCGTTGTCGTCATCCGTGTCAGCATTGTCACCGATACCGTCACCATCAGTATCGACAGATTCTGCTGCGTCGAACGGGAAGGCATCCACGCCATCGACCACACCGTCGTTATCATCATCCGTATCGGTGTTATCGCCGGTTCCGTCAGCGTCGCTGTCCTGGAACTCGCCGGCATCCAGCGGGAACGCATCAGATACGTCCGCAATACCATCATTGTCATCATCACTGTCAATGCTGTCACCGACACCGTCATTGTCTGTATCGATGAACGGCGTACCAGGGTTGGCGGCATCCTGATCGTCCGGGTCCTCACCGGCCGGCCATCCATCACCATCGGCATCCGAAACGCTGGACAGTGCAGGATCCAGCGGGAAGGCATCATCGACATCAGCCACTCCGTCACCATCGTCGTCAGTATCGGCGTTATCACCCACACCATCACCGTCACTGTCGAGGTGTTCCGTTGCATCAAGCCGGAAGGCATCTATCGTATCCGGGAAACCATCGTTGTCATCATCCGTATCGGTGTTGTCACCCAGTCCATCGCTGTCGGCGTCCGAGGTTTCTGTGGCATTGAGCGGGAACGCATCTTCCGTATTGGCTACGCCATCTCCATCGAGATCAGGATTGGTTTCCGCGGGTGCCGGCTGTGCATCGATCGTGCCGTCAGTCAGGGCAAGGGTAGAAACGGTTACACCGGTGCTGGCTGTTTCACTCGCCAGAATTGTCTCGACATCTGAAACCAGTTGACCGGTATTGGGAATTTCCAGTGTCTGCGGGTCCTGCTGAAGTACCTGCAGCACAGTGTTGTCAATAACACCACCTGCACTGCCATCGATACCACCACCATCCCCCAGGTCGGCAACCAGTTCGGCCATGAGTGCGTCTGTTGATGTGCCGGCTACCTGCTGATCCATGGCGTATACCACGGCCGTCAGGGCTTCCACGGCTGCACGGTAACTGGCCACACTGGACTGCTCGGCGACCGTATCCGTTGTCGAATCGATCAACGGCGGTGTATCGAAGATATCGATACTGGCATCCAGCCCGAATCCAACCGTGGAAGTCACCTGTGTGGCCGCAACGGGTAATGCCGCGAGAAATTCATCAGAAGACGTCGAACCGTTTCCGTCACCGGCAAAGGGTGCCGTGGCCGAGTCCGCGTTGTTGACTGCCAGGTCGACCGCCATGGTCGTCAGCGGTGTGGCATAGATCTGCTCGCCGGCATCCAGCATCTGTTGGGTAATCACGGTACGCAGTGTGGCAATGACCGGGAAGCTGCCCGTAGTAATATCCGTGGTGGTACCCGGCGTGCTGCTAAACTCCATGATATACGGGGGACTCAAGGGGGAGGGCAATGAAAGTCCGGTGATTGCCGCGCCGGCGTCAGTAGATGCCGTTGCCACGACACTTCCCTTGAAGCCGGGCTGCGCCGTATCCAGTCGGTACACTGTGACGACAGCGTTTGCCAGCGGTCCCTTCACACCCCCGCCCGCAATACTGGTCGATGAGCCACCGCCCGCACTACTGCCACTTCCACCACCTCCACAGCCGACAAGGGCCAGTGCCAGGCCTGCGGCAAGCAGGGTGAAACGGGGTGAAAAACGTCTGACTTCAGGGGAACGCAGGCTCATACAACATCCTCATATCTGAAAGGCACACGATAAGTGTGCGCATCATCACAAAATTCGATGCAAGGATTATCGGACCAGGGAGGCGATGCTCTATCGCTCGAATGAGGTATTTTTTGTCAAATCCGGCCAGGAAAACCGGTAAGGATATAAAACATCACAGTACGAAAGGAGATGCCCGCTCACGCCGGACAGCCGGCCCCTGTAAAATCAGGCTGACCAGCGTGACCTGCCGGTCTGTACCGGTCTTGCGCAACAGGGACTTGAGCTGGGTCTTGATAGTATGCAGGCTGCGTGAATTTGAGGCCGCGTAACTTTCCAGGCTTTCACCCTGCACCAGTGCCTGTAACAGCCGGCTTTCAGCCGGTGTAATTCCGTAGATTGCCTTCAGGTTGTCAGGACACAGCCGCACCCTCGTGGCCGGGTCATGAATAAATACTGCTGCAAACGCGGATGTTCCGGAGAATGCCGGGTAAGCGACATCCGGATGCACCGGCATCACCAGCAGGTGCAGTGGTACCCCTGGATTACCTTCTACCCTGAACCAGCCACCCGCCTGGTCCCAGCATCCGGCAGCACTGTCAAGACAGGCTTTGATATGCTTATGGAGCCGCTGCTGAAGATCCTGCCCTCCTTTCAATTTCAGGCGACCTTCATGGATGGCCAGTTTTTCGGTACTGCTAACGGCCTGCTCAGCCTCAGCCGTGAGGTGAATCACCCGCCCGTCGGAATCAAGTAGCAAGAAGGGTAACGGCGACATGTCCCGCGCAAGGCCAAGTGCCTCGCTTTGTTGCCGAATCGTGTCAAGCTGGCGCTGCAACACAATAACGCGGCGCAGGTGAGGAAGTAACCGGTTAAAGAAGCCGGTATCCCGATGGCTGAAATGCCCTTGCCCACCCGTGCGCTGCACCAGTAACTGTATCTTCTGCTCGTCCGACTGGTACACGGTGCCACACACACCATGGTGAATATCCTGCGGCTTTGCCCAGTCGTTGAAGAATTCCGTCCGGTAAAAAGCATCCTGCTTGCAGCTGAAATCCAGAAAGGTGGAATAAAGCCGCCCGGGTTGTAACTGTTCAAGCTCGGGACGCCAGGGACAGGTATTTACGTGGTAATCCACATATTGCTGATGATAACTGTCATCAATATTGTGTTTGATACTGGACTCAACGCGGGCACTGGCGGGGTCCATCACCAGCAGGCGGGCGGAACGTGAATCCGTCAGTTGAACCATGCGTTCCAGAAAAACTGACCACTGGCCCGGGTCACCAGGGCACAGATACAGGGATTCTACCAACTCCCGGTGGACTGCGGCTGTCTGCCGCGCGTTTGATATCGACATGCTCGGTAAATACAATTCTTGTTTTAAGGCCGCCACAACTCCCGATACGCGGACAGTTTTCAAAAACGACTATATCATCAAGGTGCATCTGAAACATCATGCTGGAAATCACTCGCAAGACACAGCTTATTCCATCACGCGTCGACCAGACGCCCCTCTCCTGCCAGCATTCCGGCAAGGGAAACCCCTGCCTTCTTTTTGTCCATGGATGGAGCTGCCGTGGTGACTACTGGCAGCCCCAGATGGATTATTTTTCTTATCGGCACAAGGTCGTATGCCTTGATCTGCCTGGCCACGGTGATGCCCCGGCGACCCGTGAAGACGGGTCTGTCGAAGCCTTCGGAGAAGACGTGGCAACAATTACAGATACTCTCGGCGTACCGGTGGTGCTTATTGGCCATTCCATGGGTGGCGCGGTAGCGCTGGAAGCCGCCCGCCGGATCGACAGTGAACAACTGGCCGGTGTCGTTCTGGTCGACACCTTCCTCATTAACTACGGCCAGCTGTCCGGGAGTGACATCGACGCGCTCTACACACCTTTCGTCGATGACTTTGAAGCCGCAATGACAGGACTGGTTGATAACTGCTGCGTGGAAAGCACCCCCGGGGCACTGAAAACACGGCTGCAGACAGAAATGGCATCCGCGGACCCCGCCTGGGCACTGCCAGTCTGGCGCTCACTGCTTGAGTGGGACCCCGGGCAGGCGTTCAACAGTATAAAAGCCCCCATTCATGCAATTAACTGTCCGCTGCTCCCGGAATCGACCCGGGCACGCCTCGCAACCCGGATGACCGAATCCGTCATCCCGGAAACCGGGCACTTTCTGCAAATGGAACGACCGGACGCATTCAACCGGACACTGAAACAGGTGCTGGACCAGTTCGGCTGTAGCGCACAGCACCAGACCAGGCCGGACTGATTATCCCGGCCGTATACGCACCATTACGACCTCTATATACTTCCCTGAAGAAGCACCCGGTGTACCAGACGCTTTCATCAGGGAGTCGGCCGTGGCAAAGTTCAACCAGCTGCTGGATGAACAATACCGGGAAATCCTCGATTTCATTGTCATGATGTACTACACATCGAACCGTGACGAAACGTTCTGGAAATCTGCCCGGGGTGATATCGAGGTACCGGAGTCGCTGTTAAATAACCTGGAGCTCTGGAACGCCCTCCTGAAAAAAGCCGAACCGGGCATTGCCAACGTGCCGGGGAAATTACCCGCACACACGCAATACCTGAACGCCATAAACAGGCCACGGGCTGGCAAGAAGGCCCTGTATTCTGTAAATTACGGACAATAAACAGTGCATTACAGCTTTACATGAGACTGGACGATAACCGAGTAACCACCTTCACCAGAACAACCAAGCGAGGCACGCCATGAGTAACGAAGCACCCCGTATCAGCGATGACCCGATGTATCGCCTGTTGCGTGAAGGCGCCGTTGAGGAATTCAATACACGACGTGCAGCAGGTGAGGCTTGTGACCTGCGCGGATGTGACTTCCGTACGCTGGACCTGCGCAAGCTTAACGCCGAAGACCTCGACCTTCGTGACGCCTACTTCCGCCAGACAGATCTTCGTGGTGTAGACCTGTCAAAAGCCAACCTCGAAGGCGCCAGCATCAATGCAGCCAAGATATCCGGCGCCTACTTTCCGCCCGAACTGAGTGCTGAAGAACTCATGCTATCACTCACGCATGGCACACGCATGCGCTATCCCAAGGGCTAGTTCCGGTCCAGCCACTCGACATAACTGGCATACCAGAAGATCGCGTCGGACAGACGCGCCCTGACCTGGTCCAGGTGTGTGCTTGCCATCTTCTGAAGCGGTGTGTTCTTTTGAAGATTATCTGCTACCAGTGTCAGGCCTGTCACCAGCGCTGTGGCTGAGGGCAGCGGGTTGTCATCCAGCGCCAGCTTGCCATCCAGCATGGGAATCAGCGGCGTATCTGTCTCAAGCCAGCGATCATTCTGATAGAAACGTTTCCAGGTCATTTGCACGAGCCTGCCGGCAAGATTCGTGTAGCGGGCCTGATCACTGACACGACCCCAGTCCTGTAAACCCTTTGCCACCAGCGCATAATCCTGCAACGTACCCTCTGCCAGTAATTTATCACCGTCCAGCGCACGCACCAGGCGTTTGCCGTCCCAGAGTTTTGTGGCGAGATAGCCCGCGAGCCTGTCAGCGTAATGCCGATAGGCATCTCCACCGCCTGCGGCAACAGCATCGGCCAGTGCACTCAGTGCCAGCCCGTTCCAGGCCGCCAGACCCTTGTCGTCGGCAGGCAGCAAGCGTGCTGCCCGCACTTTCAGCATCTTTCCCCGTATGACTTCAAGCCGCTGTTTTATGCTGTCCACAGACTGCCCGGTACGCCGGGATATTTCGGCCGGCATCCGTTTCCAGCGCGGCAGCTTGCCCCATTCGGAACGTGCAATACCGTCATCGAACCAGGCAATTTCTGCCAGCCTGAGTTCTTCATCGGAAAGCATTTTCCCGAGTGCTTCATCCGTCCAGAGATAGTACGCACCTTCTCTGCCCTGGGCGTCCACCGCGGAGAAACTGCCAATAAAATGGTTATCCCGCCACATCTCCCTCAACATGAAATCCAGCGTTTCGGTCGCTGTATCCCGGTAACGTGGTTCATCCAGGTCGGCCGCAGCCTGCAGGTAGAGGGAAACCAGCTGGGCATTGTCGTAGAGCATTTTTTCGTAATGCGGCGTCTGCCAGCCCGGGTCCACGACATAGCGAAAGAAGCCACCGCCGACCAGGTCGTGCATACCCAGCCTGGCCATGTTGTCGAGGGTCAGCCGCAAAAATTCATTAACCTTCTTTTGCGTCTTGCTGTTGTTGCGTACCTTCAGTAACACCCTCATCTGCGGCGTCATGGGAAACTTGTTCTGTTCTCCAAACCCGCCGGACAACTCATCCATCAATTTCCCGGCCTGCTCAATAAACTTTGGTGCCACCGGCATTTTTGGCATGACCGGGATGTCAGTCGGCTGACGCATGGCGCGCCACTCGTCCATGGCGTCCTGTGCAAGGCGCCGTAATTCATCCGGCTCTGACTGCCAGCGGTCCCGCAACTGTTTTAACAGATCCAGAAAATTTGCTTTGGGCAGGTAGGTGATACCGACAATCGGGTAACCTTCCGGTGTCAGAAATACATTCAGTGGCCAGCCGGCACGGCCGCGTGTCAGCTGCACAAACTCGATCAGGTGACTGTCCAGCGCCGGGTTGAGTTCACGATCAACCTTGACCGGGATAAACCAGGTGTTGAGGAATTTCGCCACTTCCGGATCGCGATAACTTTCACGCTGCATGACATGGCACCAGTGACAGGAGAAATACCCGCTGGAAACAAACAATGGCCGGTTGAGTTTTTTGGCCAGTTGGACCGCCTCCCTGCCCCAGGTCTGCCAGTGCACGGGGTCTTCACCGTGCATGGCAAGATAGGGTGAGGGATGATCCTTGAGGCGGTTCTCAAACGCTGGCCCGGCAGCCATTGCATAAGAACGTGCAAAAACGACCAGCAGGAGAGATAACACGATTCTTTTCATGAGCGCCATCCTTGCAGACACGAATATTGGGGGGATTACTTCCCTGTGCTACTTTTCGTCGTTCTCGAAACGGTCCAGTTCCTCTTCCATATCATCATCATTCATCGGTGGCTCATATTCTTCGTGCGAACGCTCCGGCCCCGGATTGAAACGCTCTGACATGAACACGCCGATCTCGAACAATAACCACATGGGTACAGCCAGCAGGGTTTGTGAAATGATGTCGGGCGGTGTCAGCAACATTCCGACAACAAAGGCTGCAACGATGATGTAAGGACGTTTTTCGCGTAACGTTTTGGGTGTTACGACACCGGTCCACACCAGCAACACGGTTGCCACGGGCACTTCAAAAGCCAGCCCAAAAGCAAAAAACAGGGTCAGAACAAAATCCAGGTAACGGCTGATGTCCGTCATGACCTCGACACCTTCCGGTGCTGCCTTGGTCAGGAAACCGAACACCAGTGGAAACACAACAAAGTAGGCAAATGCTGCACCCAGGTAAAACAGCAAGGTACTCGAAATCATCAGCGGCATCACGCGCTGCTTTTCATGCTGGTAAAGCCCCGGCGCGATGAACGACCAGCCCTGGTAGAGGATATAGGGCATGGCGGCAAAAATGGCAACCACCATGGCCAGCTTGAACGGGGTAAAAAACGGGGAGGCAACTTCTATCGCGATCAGCGAGCTGTTTTCCGGCAGGTGCGCAGTCAGCGGCCCGGCCAGTTGTGTGAACAGCCAGTTGGCAAACGGCATAAGCCCGAGAAAAATCACAATGACCACGAGCACCACGCGCAACAAACGATCACGCAGTTCGATAAGGTGAGCAACAAATGGCAGCTCGGCCTCGTCCTCGGGTGGCGGGGAGTTATCCGTTTGTGTCATTCGACTTGTGAGTCACCGCGGCAGGCGGTTCAGATTCGTCGGGAGACGGCTTTTCACTGACCTGAGCTTCCACTCCGTCTTTTACTTCCATGATGGTCTGTTTGGTATCTTCGATGATGTCATAGAGCGATTCGCTGCTGGCCTGCTTGGCCAGCGCTTTCTTCAGCTCATCCGCAGCAATTTCGCGGTCGATGTCCGCCTTGACGCCCGACACAAAACGTCGCGCCCGCCCGACCCAGTGACCGGTCGTGCGCGCCAGCCCGGGCAGACGTTCCGGCCCGACGACCAGAAGTGCCACCACACCGATGACTGCAAGTTCCCAGAAGCCGATATCGAACATGAGGAATCAGGAACGGATCAGACTTTTTCCTGTTTCTTGGAGGTGACTTCGCCGTCGATAACACGATCGGTATTCTGGTTTTCCAGTTTTTCACCACCTGCCGGCTCATCTTCTTCCTTCATGGCCTTGCGGAATCCCTTGATAGCACCGCCCAGATCACCACCAAGGTTGCGCAGGCGCTTGGCGCCGAACAACACCAGCACGATCGCAAGAATAATCAACAGTTGCCAAATACTGATACCCATAATGTTCTCCTGGAACACGTTCAGGCCGGGACCGGCCTATTTCTGTTTTCTTGCTGCCTTTTCATCCAGACCCGACAGACCAAAGCGGCGCTCCAGCTCTTTCAGCACCGGGTCGGGCCCCAATCCCTGGTGTGCCAGCAATACGAGACTATGAAACCACAAATCCGCCATTTCATAAACCAGCTGGCCGGCGTCACCGTCCTTTGCCGCAATCACGGTCTCGGTGGCTTCCTCACCGATTTTTTTCAAAATACTGTCCAGGCCCTTGCTGTAAAGGCTTGCTACATAGGAAGAATCCGGTGCTGCCTGCTTGCGCTGCTCCAGCACTTCCGCCAACTGGCGAAGGATTTCATCAGACATGTCAGGGTTTCCCGTAGATATCAGAGGGATCTTTCAGCACCGGTTCAACGGCTTTCCACTGCCCGTCTTCGAGGCGCTGGTAAAAACAGCTGCGCCTGCCGGTATGACAGGCAATCCCGCCCTTTTGTTCGATCTGCAGGATAATCACGTCATTATCACAATCCAGACGGATTTCCTTAACGACCTGCTGGTGACCGGATTCCTCACCCTTGTGCCAGAGCTTCTGCCGGGAACGCGACCAGTATACGGCATGCCCGGTCTCGACGGTCAGCCGCAGCGCCTCGGCATTCATCCAGGCAAACATCAGCACCCTGCCGTCTTCCGCGTCCTGGGCGATGACCGGCACCAGCCCGTCATCGGTCCACGCGATTGCATCCAGCCATTGTTCGGACATGTGATTCGTTTACCCGTATGACACTGACGCCGCAGCGCCTGAATTCTTCCACGCCCCGCTAGAGGCGCATCTCGATACCACGCCCGGCCATGTACTGCTTGGCCTCGGCAATGGTGTATTCACCGAAGTGGAAAATACTGGCGGCCAGCACCGCATCGGCATGCCCCTGCAGGACACCTTCGGCAAGATGATCAAGCTTGCCCACCCCGCCGGAAGCAATTACCGGGACATCGACGGCTTCACTGACGGCGCGGGTCAGGGCCAGGTCAAAGCCGTTTCTGGTGCCGTCACGGTCCATGCTGGTCAACAGGATTTCCCCGGCACCGTATTCCACCATGCGTGATGCCCACTCTACGGCATCTATACCCGTCGGCTTGCGACCACCGTGGGTAAAGATCTCCCAGCGCGGCTCACCGGTCTGCGTATCATCATCCACCTGCTTGGCATCGATCGCCACCACAATACACTGGGAACCGAACTGGTCTGCGGCCTCGCGCACAAAATCCGGGTTGAACACAGCTGCCGTGTTGATTGCCACCTTGTCAGCACCGGCATTGAGCATACGGCGGATATCGGCCGGCTCGCGGATACCGCCTCCCACGGTCAACGGAATGAAGACTTCACCCGCTACCTGCTCGACCACGTGCACCATGGTGTCACGCTGTTCGTGGCTGGCGGTGATATCGAGGAAGGTAATTTCGTCTGCGCCTTCCTGGTCGTAGCGGCGTGCGATTTCCACCGGGTCGCCGGCGTCGCGGATGTCCACGAACTGCACACCCTTGACGACACGCCCGTTATCCACGTCCAGGCAGGGAATAATACGTTTAGCCAGCGACACAATCAGCGCCTGTCGTGAGCCGTCATTGCGCTAGCCATCGACCAGTTTCTGGGCTTCAGCCAGGTCAACAGTACCTTCGTACAGTGCACGGCCAATGATGGTGCCCATAATACCTTCGTCTGCAACGGCCTGGATCGCCTTGATATCGTCGAGGTTGCTGATACCACCGGAGGCAATCACAGGGATGCTGATCGCGGCAGCCAGCTTTGCGGTCGCATCGACGTTGACCCCCTGCATCATGCCGTCACGGCTGATGTCGGTATAGACAATGGCTTCCACACCGTCACGTTCGAAACGCTGCGCCATATCGATCACATCGTGATTGGACAGTTTCGACCAGCCATCGATAGCCACCTTGCCGTCCTTCGCATCGAGACCCACGATAATATGCCCGGGGAACTCCAGGCACAGGTCATTGATAAAGTGTGGTGCACTGACGGCCCTGGTACCGATAATGACGTACTGCACACCGGCATCCAGGTACAAC
>JALVCM010000233.1 GCA_027010005.1 Thiohalobacter sp. | reverse complement strand
CGCAAGTGAGCCGTTTGCCCTGCGGGTGCTGGGCGATATGATGGAACCGGAATTCAGGGATGGTTGCATCATCATTATCGACCCGGAGGGTCTGGTCAAGGATGGCTGCTACGTGGTGGCACAATATGAGGAAGAGTTTTATTTCCGTCAGTTGCACATTGATGGCGACCGCTATTTTCTCAAGTGCGTGAACGAGGGCTACGACGAACTGCTGGAAATCCCCGGTATCGAGGCCATACAGGGTGTGGTGTCACAACAGGCCGGTACGCGCCGCAAGCAGCACAAGCACTACCTTTAGGAACTCCGTCATTGCGAGCGCAGCGCGGCAATCTCCCGCAGTCTGGCACCTGCCCAAAGAGATTGCCGCGCTGCGCTCGCAATGACAGTAACGTATGGTTACTGCTTCATTTGTTCCGGCTGTAATCTCGGCGTGAAGTATTCGATGGCGCTGTCTTCGTCCACCGGCTTGCCGTCGGCATCAACCATTTCCTGGTCATCATCACTCCAGCCACGCATGCCGGTTTTCAGTGACTTGACGTTCTTGTAGCCCATTTGCTGCATGACATCGGCGACCAGTACACTGCGTTTGCCTGACCGGCAGATAACAATAATCTCCTGTTCGCGGGCCTCGACCAGTTCCGGGACAGTCTCTTCATAGTTGTATTCACAGGCCGTTTCCAGAATACCGCGCGGCACATTCAGTGCGCCCTGGATATGCATGGCATCAAATTCGTAGGGCTCACGGACATCCAGCAGCATCGGCCCGGGGTTCTGCTGCAAGGCTTCCGCCAGGTCCCAGGGAAAGATTTCCTCGACGTTTTCCAGTGCTTCGTTGATGAGTTGTTCAAATGTTTTCATGGGGCAGGTTCTGTGGATTACTCGATATTTTCCCGGTTACTACGCAGGCCCTGTTCCACCGCAATGACTGCGGCTTCAACGCGTGAGTGCACACCGAGCTTTCTCAGGATGGCTTTTACGTGCAGTTTTACCGTGCCGTCGGAGATTCCCAGGTTGCGGGCTATGACCTTGTTGCTTTGACCCTCGGCAAGCAGGCTGAGGATCTCGCTTTCACGGGGAGTCAGTTCATCGAACGGGGATGTCTCGTTGGCCAGGGTGCCATCACCCTGCACGACTTTGGCGAGTACCGGCGCCAGGTCAGGGGCAACTACGGTCTTGCCGCCAACAATATCGCGTAGTGCCATGACCAGCTGGTCAGGTTCCATATCTTTCAGCAGGTAACCCTGTGCCCCGTTACGCAGTGATTCCACCAGGTCACGCTCGTCTGTACTGGTGGTGAGCATAACGACTGGATTTTCAAAGCCGGATTCACGCAGTTTCCGCAATACACCGATTCCGTTGATGTCCGGCATACGCATGTCCAGCAGGACCACATCCGGCTTGAGCTCTTCTGCGCGCTGCAGGCCTTCGCGGCCATCGCCGATGGAGGCAATGACTTCGATACTGCGGTGTGCCAGCAGGCCTTCCAGGCCAACACGGAACAGGGTGTGATCATCGATTAGCAGGACACGTAAACTCATTCGTTACTCACCAGGTTCTCAGGAAATTCAACGGTTACCGTGCCATTTGTACTTACGTTGTTACGGGGCAGGGGGAAGGTCAGCGTGACGCGTGTGCCTTCGCCACTTTCGCTTTCAATCTTGACCTTGCCCCGGATGCGAGCGGCCCTTTCCTCGAGTATCTTCAGACCGAGGTGTTCGCCTGGTCCGCCTTCGATGACCTTGTCCGGCATGCCGACCCCGTCATCCTCTATCATAACCATGAATTCATGGTCCGGCGTCGCCCGCATGAGTACGCGAACTGCGTTGGCCTTGCTGTGTTTGCGTATGTTGGCAAGGGCTTCCTGGATAATACGCAGTACCTGGATTTCCACTTCCGCCGGCAATTTTGTTTCGTCCCATTCGAGTTGCAGGAAGGCACTGATTTGCGAGTTGCGGCGGAAGCGTTCCACAGCCTGCTCGACGGCCGGTATCAGGCCACGTTTGTCGATGGGGGCACGGAAATGGGCAATCAGCTCGCGTAACTCGGTATAGGCTTCATCGAGGCTGTTTTCGATGCGTTCCAGTTCCTGCCACAGTGCGGACTCTTCGCCACTGTGCAGGGTTTCATCCAGTACGCGCACCTGGAATTTGAGGCTAGCCAGGCTTTGTGCCAGCGAGTCGTGCAGTTCATTGGCCAGCCGGGTGCGTTCTTCCATGATGGAGAGCAGATTGGCTTCCTCGTCGAGCCGGGATTTTTCGATTGCCATGCCGAGGTGATGCCCGACGCTGGTGAGCAGATCTTTCATGTCTTCGCGCTCTACCAGACCGTGCTGTTCCGTGAACAGGTTGTATACGCCCAGCACCTTGCCGCGGTAGCGGAGCGGTACGGCAATCATTTCCACCTTTTCGGTATCGAAGAACGGCCGGCCGGCAAACTGTCCACAACCCTTGAGGTCATCCAGTGCATAGACTTCCCCGTGTTGTGCGGCCTGGCCGCACAGGCAGCGGTCGATGCTGATCAGTTTTTCCTGCTTGACCACTTCCGGATCGAGTCCACTGCTCGCAATCAGTTGCATATCGCCTTCCTCGGTCAGCATACGTACCGTCCCGGCGCGTGCGTTCACGACATCCTTGAGGGTATGAAGGAAGCGCGTGAGCAGGTCTTCGAGGTCATTGGCGGCATTAATGTTGGCCGCAATGTCATAGAGGATTTCCAGTGAGTGGGTTTTCTGCTGGATACGGTGTGTCTGTTGTTCAACCTCGGACTGCATATCCAGCGACAGGGATTCAAGGCGTTCGGCAAGTGCATTGATATCACGGTAGAGCTTGCTGAAGTCCGGCTGGTCGGATTTTGGCAGGCGGGCGCTCAGCTTGCCGTTGTGCATTTCGTTGACCCAGTGACGGAGTTCTGTCAGCGGGGCGACCAGGTCACGGCGGGCAACGTGGAAGGTGAAGGCAAGCAGTGCAATACCGCTGACCAGAAAGACACTGTTGGCGAGGTGCAGCCAGTTGGACTGCTCTGCGTGCAGGAAGTCCCAGATGTTCATCAGGCCCAGAATCAGCAGCGTGACGCCCAGCGCGGAAAGGGCCGCCAGGAACTGCCGGGTCGTTGGCCAGTCGGGCAGGGG
>JALVCM010000232.1 GCA_027010005.1 Thiohalobacter sp. | reverse complement strand
AGCATCGCAAACGCACCCCCCTGCCACATCCGTCAGCGGACAATACGCTGTTAATATCAAATTACACACATGGCAGCCGCCGTTACATGAACAGGCTGTTTCGACATGTTCTGGCCGGTGCGCGACACAGTATCCATGTAACTACCCCCTATTTTGTACCGGACAACCGCACGCAGAAATTACTGGCCCGGGCAGCCCGACAGGGTATCGAGGTCCAGCTGCTTGTGCCGGGAAAAACGGATGTTGCCCTGGCCCGCTGGGCGGCAAGAGCTGTGTACGCTCCCCTGCTGGATGCCGGTGTAAAAATCCATGAATACCTGCCGCGCCTGTTACATGCCAAATCGGTTGTGGTCGACGGTCATTCCGCTGTTATCGGGACATCCAACATTGATTACCGGAGTTTCTTCCTGAATTATGAACTGAATCTGTTTACGCAGGATGCGGAACTTTGCCGGCAGCTTGAAACTCAATTTGCTGATGATCTCGAACAGTCTGAAAATATCACGCCGGTTAGCTGGAAGCGACGCTTCTGGGGAGCCAGGTTGCTGGAATTGATTGGCTGGCTGGCCCGACGCTGGCTATAGTGAAGGCAGGAGCCATCATGGAGGGGAGGTAGAAATGAAAAAGATCTGTATTGTGGGTGCAGGCCGGGTGGGTGAATCGACCGCCCAGATTCTGGCCAAGGAAGAACTGTGTCGTGAAGTGGTATTACTGGATATTCACGAAGGGGTTCCCCAGGGGATTGCGCTGGACATCCAGCAGTCGGCCTCGCTGCTGCGTTTTGATACACGCGTGACCGGTGACACGGACCCGGCTGTCATGAGTGGGTCGGACATGATCATCATCACGGCCGGTTTCCCTCGCAAGCCGGGTATGTCACGTTCCGATGTACTGGAGGCCAACCTGTCCATTATTGACGGCCTGGTCGACCATGCCATGAATTTTGCGCCTGAAGCGATGATCATGATGGTGACCAATCCCGTGGATGTGCTGACCTGGCGTGCCTGGCAGCGTAGCGGCTGGCCACGTAACCGCGTATTTGGCCAGTCCGGGGCACTGGATACCGCCCGTATGACCAGTTTTATCGCGCTTGAAACAGGTTACTCGATAAAAGATATTTCCGCACTGGTGCTCGGTGGGCACGGTGACGCCATGGTGCCCCTGCCCCGCTTTACCGATATTTCCGGTATACCGATCGAACATTTTCTCGACGAGGCTGCAATACAGCAGATTGCCGAACGAACACGCCAGGGCGGTGGCGAGATTCTTGCCCTGAAAAAACACAGCAGCGCCTACGATTCACCCGCGGCGGCGATTGCCTCGATGGTGGACGCCATCCAGCATAATCGCAGGCGCATCCTCCCCTGCGTGAGTATCCTGGAAGGTGAATATGGCCAGCAGGGCATCGCCATGGGCGTGCCGGCGGTGCTCGATGAGAATGGCCTGGTAAAAATTATCGAGTTAAAACTGAATGCATCGGAACAAAAGGACTTTGAACGTTCTGCCGACATGGTAAGGGCCGATATCAAGTTATTGCCATAAGAAAGCTTTGATGAATCCGTCATTGCGAGCGCAGCGCGGCAATCTCTTTGGCCTGGTGCCAGACTGCCGAGATTGCCGCGCTGCGCTCGCAATGACGTGAATTCCCGGTTAACCCGGCTTTCCATCATTTGTAATACGCACAGGAGATAGCGCCAGTGAGTGAAGAAACCGTTACCGTCATTGACAACAGGACTGGCAAGCGCGTCGAGCTTCCCATACGCAAGGCGACACAGGGACCCGATGCCGTCGATATTGGAAACTTTTACCGGGAAACCGGCTATTTCACCTATGACCCCGGCTTCCTGTCCACGGCCAGCTGTCACAGTCAGCTGACCTACCTGGATGGTGAAAAGGGCAAGCTGATGTACCGGGGCTACCCGATCGAACAACTGGCCGAGAAGAGCAATTTTCTCGAAGTGGCCTACCTGATGCTGTATGGCGAACTGCCGGAACAACAGCAACTGGAAGACTTTCGCAGTATTATCATTCACCACACCATGCTCAACGAGTCACTCAAGAGCTTTTTCCGTGGCTTCTATCACGACGCCCACCCGATGGCGATCATGGTCGGTGTTGTGGGTTCTCTTTCCGCTTTCTACCATGATTCAACAGATATCAATAACCCGCGGCACCGGGAAATTGCCGCGCACCGGATGATTGCCAAAATGCCCAGTATTGCGGCAGCCAGCTACAAGCACTCGATCGGTGAGCCGCAGGTCTACCCGGACAACAGTCTCAGCTACACCGGCAACCTGCTGAATATGATGTTCGCCGTACCCTGTGAGCCTTTTGTGCTCAACCCGGTTGCGGAAAAAGCTCTCGACCTGATCTTTATCCTGCACGCTGACCACGAACAGAATGCCAGTACATCGACGGTACGCCTGGCGGGCAGTTCCGGGGCCAATCCTTTCGCCTGTATCGCCTCGGGGATTGCTGCCCTGTGGGGGCCGGCACATGGTGGCGCCAACGAAGCCGTCCTGAACATGCTCAATGAGATCGGCGATGTCAGCAATGTGCCGAAATTCCTGGCACGCGCCAAGGACAAGAATGACCCGTTCCGGCTGATGGGCTTCGGGCACCGGGTCTACAAAAACTATGACCCGCGGGCACGCATCATCCGGAAAATGTGCCACGAAGTTCTGGATAAACTGGGTGATGCCAATGACCCGCACTTTGAGCTGGCACTCAAACTCGAGGAGATCGCGCTCAGTGATGACTATTTCATCCAGCGCAAGCTGTATCCCAATGTGGACTTCTACTCGGGGCTTATCTATCGGGCACTGGGTATACCGACCAACATGTTCACGGTCATGTTTGCGATCGCCCGAACCGTTGGCTGGGTCTCCCAGTGGATGGAAATGATCAGCGAGGACAACCAGCGCATCGGCCGCCCGCGGCAGCTGTATGTGGGTGAGAAAGAGCGCGATTATATTCCAATCGACCAGCGCGGTACCCGTTGAGAGGATTTGCCTGCATACTACGCAACATGTCAGAAACAATCCCCGCTTCCGGGTACGAAGCAGAATTCAATCTCGATCCCGGGATTTGCCACCTCAACCATGCGGCAGTTGCGCCCTGGCCCCGGCGTACCGTGCAGGCC
>JALVCM010000231.1 GCA_027010005.1 Thiohalobacter sp. | reverse complement strand
GCCGCATTGGGCATTGAGGAGCACCTGCGCGAGCCGCCCGTGGCGAAAAAGCTGCCAAACGGGAAGGTTGATGGCGCCTGTATCCCGGCGACACGATTCCCGTCCTGGATGCGGTGCCCGACGTGTGGCGCATTGTATCGTCGACCGTGGCATCAGGATCAGACTGAGGACGCGCCTCGTTGCAAGCATCAAGATTGCAAACGTCACCCGGAACTGGAGCAGGTGACCTGGGTGCTTGTGCATCCGGATGGATACCTCAACGATGTGCCTTGGCATTTTCTCGCGCATAAGAACTTACACGAACCCGTACGGCGCAACTGCAAGGTACAGGATCAATTGCGCTTGATCGATCGTGGCTACGAAGAGCGTATTTTGCGGTGTGACGCCTGCGGTGCAGGAACCTATTTTCGTGGTGATGAACGAATGAATTTCAGCCAGGGCCGAATGCAGCCATGGACAAAGGATAATCTTGTTCCGCCAATAGAGGCCGGAGAGGAAGGTGACCAAGCCCTCGCACAGGTGCTGGCGATCAATGATACGCGGGTCTATTCGCCAAAAGCAGAATCCGTTCTGGTGATTCCACCCGAATCCCGTGTGCGCAAGGGAACCGTCGTGGATCGCTTGTACCGCAATTCAGGGAAACGTGCCGAAATTATTTCAGAGATCAATTCAGCACAAGACTCATCTGAGAAAGACGAAGTAATTGAATGGTGGGCAGAGGAATACAATTGTACAACCGATGAATTCTTTGATGCGCTGGCTGATCTTGATAGAGGTTATCCCTTGTTTGGCGAAAACCTTACTCCAGGGCAATTGCGGGAAAGCGAGTTTAAGGCGTTTCTGGAGGTGCTGTCCGACCAGCGCGAGGACGAAGATCTGGTAACTCACGACAGAAGTGACGAGTGGCGTGATCTGGGGCACGGGGAAGATTTAAGCGCCGAGGAGCGAAAAACTGTCAGCGGCATTCGTTATCTTGTTCGGGTGGATCGTCTCAAGGCGGTGAAGGTATTCAAAGGCTTTACCCGCTTGGGAGGAGATGAAATTGTTCCACCGGACATCGTGGGAGAATTGGATTGGTTGCCTGCCGTCGAGTTATATGGAGAAGGTATCTTCATCGCACTCAATGAAGACCGACTCAACCGATGGGAGCATATACCGGCGGTTGTTTCTCGACTGGATCAACTGCTGCCCCGATTTGTCCAATCCGGTCGTGATGAACCCAATCCATTGACCCCGCGTTTTATGCTATTGCATACGCTCTCACACTTGCTGATGCGGCAAATCGAATCCGAGGGCGGCTATCCTGCAGCATCGTTGATCGAGCGAATCTACTGCGCCAATGCGCCGGAACCCATGGCTGGCGTCCTTATCCATGTCGCTGTTCCCGATATCGCCGGATCGCTGGGCGGCTTGGCGGAACTGAGCGAACCCTCCCGCTTTCTGGGCATACTGATGCGAGCACTGGAGCATTCACGCTGGTGTTCACTTGATCCGGTTTGCGGCGAACATGAAGGTCAGGGACCAGGCTTGCTCAATCGTGCGGCCTGCCATGCCTGCGCGCTGGTGCCAGAGCCCGCCTGCGAATACGGCAATACCTTGCTCGATCGCGGCTTCCTCAAGGAGGACGCTGCGACCGGGTTCCCTTCATTTTTTGGGATGGATTGAGCATGTCAGTAGATCGAACGCGTGAATTCAGGTTGCCCGGCATTCAGGATCTGAACAAGGATCAGGATGAGGCGTTGGCCTTGCCCATGGATGGGCAACACTTGATAATCGGTGGGCCTGGAACGGGAAAGTCAGTTGTAGCACTGCTCCGCGCGCGTCGGCTTGACGATACGAAAAAGACCTACGGGACGCTCGTTTACAACAAATTGCTACATCACTCTAACCGGCACTTGTTTGGGTATGATAGGTCATTCGCGGCAATGACATGGGATCGCTGGTTTCGCCGGCACTTCAAAAGGCGTCTTTCAACCGATATTCCTACGCTTGAACCAGATTATCCAGGAGGATATCGCCCTATAGATTGGGATGCCGTCAAACAGCTGGTGCAAGACCTCGAAGTCATCGAAGATCAATGCGATAAATTTCTGGTGATTGATGAGGGGCAGGATATGCCGCCCGCCTTCTACAAGACGCTTCGAAAACTCGGTTTCAAGAATTTCTACGTGGCGGCCGACCAGAACCAGCAGATTCACCCCGAAAAGTGCAGTTCGCGCCAAGATATTCAGAGAGCTTTGAGAGTCAGAAGGACTGGTACGCTGGAACTGAAAACCAACTATAGGAACACGCGTCCTATTGCGGTGCTCGCCCAGCACTTTTACCCGGCGGATCCCGCCAGTCCAAGGCCGGATCTGCCCGATTCTGTCCCTACTGCCGCCACACCGGAACTATGGACTTACGGCACGGAAAATACACCAACATTGTCTGCAATGGCGACTGGTATTCTCAAGTTGAGCGACCGGAACCCACGCAAGCTGATTGGAATCATTACGCCAAACCATGGGGTCAGGAAAAAATTTATTAATGCGCTTCAGCGATCCAACCCCCCTCTGGATAATGGCAAACCGCCGCTCCAGACCTACCAGTCAGGGCAGCAGGAGGTGCTGGATTTTGGTCATGGCGGCATCATGATCATCAACGCCCAGTCCTGCAAGGGCCTGGAGTTTGATATCGTCATTCTTGCGGATATCGACCAGCATACCCCCAAGAAAGAATATGATCTTAAAGCACGGTTCTATGTCATGGTGTCTCGCGCTAGAGAACGGGTCATGTTACTGCGTGCTGGCGATATTTGTCCCGTTGTGGATGGATTGCTGCCCACCGATCCCTCTATCCTTGTCAGAAAGTAGGTTATGACCAAGAATACCCGAAGGAAGCCACGAAATCGACGAAAGCCAAAGCGTATATGGCGCCTGGTCACCAACCACCAGAACATGCTTTACATGCTGGCTGCTGGTATGGTGATGAGTCCCGCGGGTTTTCGCGGTAAGCACTATTCCGATTCTTTGAGTGACTATCCCGGCCAGATTCCGTTGTTTCGGGATAAGGTCAAGATTCCCGCCATGGCCGTGAATGCGGCAATCAAAGAACGAAAACACCTGCTACCCTGCATTGCTTCGTTCGATCTGTACCAAATATCCGG
>JALVCM010000230.1 GCA_027010005.1 Thiohalobacter sp. | reverse complement strand
GAATGTCGACGGCCAGCACCGGTCCCGGCTGCCCGTTCAGTAATTCGATGGCCTGTCGCCAGCGCCCTTCCACGGCACGCGTCAGGCCGGTGCCGAGCAGGGCATCCACCTGCAGGGGCGCCATACACAGTTCACCTTCAAATGCTGTCGCTTCACCACCCATCGCGGCAAAATCCGCGTAGGCCTTTGCCGCATCCCACTTGAGCTGTGCCGGCTCATAAAGATACTGCACGCTGACGGTATGCCCTGCCTCACGCCACAGACGCGCCAGCACATAACCGTCGCCGGCGTTGTTACCCGCACCGCACAGAATATTGATACGCCTGCAGGCCGGCCAGTTTGCGGCAATACTGTCGAACAGCGCCTGCCCGGCCCGGCACATCAGGGTATAACCGGGGATTCCCTCCCCCTCAATGACAAGGCGGTCCAGCTCGCGCACCCCGGCCGCGGTATAAAGCGGCAATGCAGCGGTTTCCGTCATACAATGTCCTTTCCAGAGAGGCATTGGCAAACCATACCGCACCGTGACGCTTTCACCCAAATCCACAACGCCACCCGGCCGCGACACGATCGACTTCGCACAGCTTGCGCGGGATATCAAGTGCCGGGCACAGGAACTGGGCTTCCAGCAAACCGGCATCACCGATACAAACCTGGACGAGGACGAAGCCCACCTGTTGAGCTGGCTGGGTGAAAATCTGCACGGTGAAATGCGCTACATGGCGGCGCACGACAGCAAGCGCAGCCGGCCACAGGAACTGGTGCCGGGGACACTGCGCGTGATTTCCGTACGCATGGACTACTGGCCGGGCCAGGCCGACCTGGCTGACAAGGTGCTGGATGACCCCGCGCGCGCCTATGTCTCGCGTTACGCACTCGGGCGTGATTACCACAAGGTATTGCGCAAGCGTCTGCAGAAACTCGCGGACCATATTGCAGAACAGGTTGGCCCGTTTGGCTTTCGTGCCTTTACCGACAGTGCACCGGTACTGGAAAAGGCCCTTGCACAAAAGGCCGGGCTGGGCTGGATCGGCAAACACACCAACCTGATCAACCGCCGCGAAGGCTCATGGTTCTTTCTCGGGGAACTGTTTACTGACCTGCCGTTACCGGTCGATAATCCCGCGGACAACCATTGCGGCAGTTGCCAGGCCTGTATCGACATTTGCCCGACCCAGGCCATTATCGCACCCTACCGGCTGGATGCGCGACGCTGTATCTCCTACCTGACCATCGAACTGCACGGCAGCATCCCGCTGGAACTGCGCAAGGGTATCGGCAACCGCATCTACGGCTGTGACGACTGCCAGTTGATCTGTCCCTGGAACCGCTTCTCACGACCCAGCAAGGAGAGTGACTTCACCCCGCGCCACCGACTCGACAGCCGTACGCTGATCGATCTGTTCAAATGGAATGAAGTGGAATTCCTGCGCTATACCGAAGGTACGGCAATCCGGCGCATCGGGCATATCAGCTGGCTGCGCAATATTGCTGTGGCACTGGGGAACAGTCCGGGGAGTGAGGACGTTATCGAAGCACTGCGATCACACAGCAGTCATCCATCGGAACTGGTGCAGGAACACGTGCAATGGGCATTGCAGCAGCATGGTCAGGGAGACGGCATCCCCTGACCCCTGTCATTACGAGCGCAGCGCGGCAATCTCTTTAACTCCTGCGCCAGACTGACGGAGATTGCCGCGCTACGCTCGCAATGACGAAGCGGGTTTTTGTTACGCCAGAGTCGCTCACTCGTTATTTTTAAGTGCCACACCCCGTTCATACAAATCCCGTTTGTTCAGCCCGGTCAGTCTTGCTGCCAGCTTGGCCGCTGTCCTGACCGGTAACTCCTCCATAAGAATCTGCAATACCCTCTCCGCTTCGGCATCGAGCACGTTATCATCGGGCTGCGACCAGCCTTCCACCAGCACCACGATCTCACCTTTCTGCTGGTTGCTGTCGGCTTCCACCCAGCGCTGCAATGCACCCAGCTCATCCTGGTGAATGGTTTCGAACTGTTTGGTCAGTTCACGCGCCAGCACGGCACGGCGCGAGGCGCCAAACGCCTCAACCATATCGGCGAGGCAATCCACAATGCGGTGGCTGGATTCGTAGAACACCAGGGTACGTGATTCACGCGCCAGCTGTGCCAGCCGGTTGTGCCGCGCCGTGGCCTTTGCCGGCAGAAAACCCTCAAACACAAAACGGTCCGTTGCCAGGCCGGCGGCGGACAGGGCACAGACCAGTGCACTGGGCCCCGGGATCGGCACCACCCGCACACCGGCCTGACGGGCCAGTTTCACCAGGTTGAAACCCGGGTCACTGATCAGGGGCGTTCCCGCATCGGAAATCAGCGCAATCGACTGACCGGCCCGGAGCTGTTCGATGAGTGCCGGCGCCGCCTGGCGCTCATTGTGCTCATGCAGCGCCAGCATGGGTGTCTGGATCGCATAATGTTGCAGGAGTCTGCCGCTGTGGCGGGTATCCTCGGCGGCAATCCGGTCCACCTGCTTGAGTACCTCAATGGCACGCGCGCTGATATCGCCGAGGTGTCCGATCGGTGTGGCGACCACGTACAGGGTGCCACCCCCGATCTCCGGGTCATGCACCGTCATGACTGCATATCCGTCTCATAACGGCGACGGGAAAAGAACATGCACATCCGCTTCCACCTCATTTACAATAGGCGCTCACCAAAACAGGTATCGCCCTTCGTGTTTGTGTCCAGATTATACGTGCTTCTTCCACTGGTGCTGCTGGGACTTGTCAGCTGCGGCGGTTCCCCCGTGCAACCGGTCAGGCCCTCTGACCAGGGGATCGATGCCCGGGTCCGGTCCTGGGTCGAGCAGGGAGACTACCTCACCGCCGCCCGGCAATACCTCGATGCCGCACGCACGGCGGCACCTGACCAGCGCCCCGCCCTGCGCCTCAAGGCGGCCGCCCTGCTGGAACAAGGGGAACTGTGGGACCAGCTCCAGCCGGTGCTGGCCAGCATCGACACGCGCACGCTGAACGACGCACAACAGATCCGGCATCTGCTGCTCAGTGTACGGCTGGATCTTGCCGAGGGCCGCAGCGAAGCAGCCCTGCAGAAACTGCAGGCCATCCATAACCCGGAATTACTGCCAGACCACGGCTACCGTTATTACCAGCTGCGCGCCATGGCCTATGCCATGCGTGGCAATGCACTGGAAGCCGCCCGCCAGCTGATCTGGCTGGATGGCCTGCTCGACGACCCGCAACAACGACTCGAAAACCAGTACCGGATCTGGGAACAACTCTCCACACTCACTGACCAGGCACTCGAACAACTGCGCACCAGCCCGCCACCCGACCCGCTGAGCGGCTGGATGGAACTCTTGCAGATTACTCGGCAATCGCATGGTGACCGGCAGGAATGGATGCGGCAACTGGCCAACTGGCGCAACCGCTACCCGGGACATGCGGCGGAAAGCGCCTTGCTGCCGGACCTGCTCGGGCAACTCGAACAACTCACGGCGCGCCCGCAGCACATTGCCGTTCTGCTGCCGTTCAGTGGCCGTGCCAGCGAGTCGGCCGCCGCATTACGTGATGGCATGCTCGCGGCCTGGTACGAGGAACAACCTGTCGAGACATCATTGCGTTTTTATGACACCGGCGGGGATGCCATGCTGCTGTGGTCAGTGTACCAGCAGGCGGTGGATGACGGTGCAGACTTTGTCATCGGCCCGCTACTGAAAGAATCCATCCAGCAGCTGTCACAATCCGGCTTGCTGCCGGTTCCCGTCATGGCCCTGAACCAGATCAGCACTGAACCGGAGAACGACCTGCCACTCTACCAGTTTGGCCTGGCACCGGAGGACGAAGCACGCCAGGCGGCACAACGTATCTTCAGTGATGGCCACCAGTATGTTGTTTCACTGGTGCCCGACAACCCGTGGGGCGAACGTGTATTTACCGCCTTTGCCAGCGCCTTTGGCGATCTGGGTGGTGAAGTGCTTGAAACCGGCCACTACCCGCCCAGGACAGCTGACTTCAAAAAACCGATCGAGCGAACGCTCAACCTCGACGACAGCAAGCGGCGACACAATGCCCTGCAACGGTTACTCGGTGAAAAGCTCAACTACGAACCGCGCCGCCGCCAGGATGTCGAAGCCGTATTCATCCTTGGCTTTCCTCAACAGGCCAGACAACTGCGGCCACAACTCCGCTTCCACCATGCCGGCGACCTGCCGGTGTACAGCACATCACACGTGTATGCCGCCACATCCGACCCCGGGCTGGACCGTGACATGGACGGCCTGTTGTTCTGTGATATTCCCTGGGTGCTGGACACTGGCGGACGCTGGGCCGAAAAGCGCCAGATGCTGGCCAGCGTCTGGCCAGTACGCAGTAAACGCTTTCAGCGATTATTTGCACTGGGTTACGATGCCTGGCAGGTCACACCCTGGCTGGGCACCCTGAATATGCCCGGTTTTGCCAAGTACCCGGGCGCCACCGGTGTCCTGACACTGGATGAACACAAACGGCTTCACCGTACCCTGGAATGGGCGCAGTTCCGCCGGGGCATACCGCAGAAACTCACCCACAGTGAAACATCCGTGTCCATGGAGGGACGCCATGAATCGCAAAAAAACAGGGGACCGGGCCGAAGCCCTGGCCTGTAATTACCTCGAAAACCAGGGACTGACGCTGGTCAGTCGTAACTTTCATTGCCGGGGCGGTGAAATCGACCTCGTCATGCGGGACCGGGACATACTGGTGTTCGTGGAAGTGCGTTACCGACGGCAGACACGTTACGGGCACGCGGCCGAAACTGTCGTCAGAAGCAAACAGGTGCGCATCATACACTGCGCACAGTATTATATGCTCTGCCATCAGGCGTGGAGCGATGCCGCCCGCTTCGATATCGTGTCTCTCGAAGGGGAAGCGGACAAGCCTGCAATACGCTGGCTGAAGGATGCCTTCCGTCCCGATGCCTGACCAAACCGACCCATACAGGAAACTGGAGAACAACATGATGAAAAACCGCTGGCTGGCCCCTGTAGCACTACTGACTGCAACCGTATTGCTCAACGCCTGTGCACCACTGGTCGTTGGTGGTGCCGCGACCACGGCATCGCTGGCACACGATCGCCGCACAGCGGGTACTGTCATTGAAGACCAGTCCATCGAGCTGCGCATCCGCAGCGCCCTGAACAAGGACCCGGAAATCAGCAAACAGGCACATATCAACATTACCAGCTATGACGGTGTTGTATTACTGTCCGGGGAAGCGCCCACCGGCGCCATGCGTGAACGCGCCGGGGATATTGCGCGCCGCGCCAAAAAAGTACGGCGGGTGCACAACGAAATAAAGGTCGCCGCACCCAGTTCGATGATGACGCGCTCCAGCGACACCTGGATTACCACCAAGGTCAAGACATCCCTGCTTTCCGTCAAGCTGAAAGGCTTTGACCCGACCCGCATCAAGGTTGTCACGGAAAACGGTACTGTTTACCTGCTTGGACTGGTGAGCCATGCCGAAGCCGATGCCGCCACCGACAAGGCCCGCCAGGTCAAGGGTGTGCAACGTATCGTCAAACTGTTTGAATACCTCGACTAGCGCAGTTTGCCTGGTGCCGGTGTGAGGGCGTATGTCGCAGGACGTTATTGAAGCACTACGCGCCTCACTGGGTGACAGCCTGCTGACCGACCCGGCCGACTGCCATACCTACGGCTACGATAACAGCAAGCTGCAGGGGCAACCCCTGGCGGTTGCGCTGCCGACCACCCACGACCAGGTCGTCGATATTGTGCGTGCCTGTTACGCGCATGACACCCCGTTGCTGGCCCGTGGCCAGGGCACTGGCACCACCGGCGCCACGGTACCGCTGGACAAACAATCCATTGTCATTTCGATGCACCGGATGAACCGCCTGCTGGAACTCGACCGGGACAACCGCCTGATGGTGGCCGAACCCGGGATTACCAACCAGCAGGTACAACAGGCCGCTGCCGAACAGGGGTTCTTCTGGCCACCCGACCCGACCAGTGCCGCCGTCTGCACCCTGGGCGGCAACCTTGCCTATAACTCGGCGGGGCCACGCGCAGTCAAGTATGGAACACCACGCGACAACACCCTGGGGCTTCGTGTTGTTACCGGTGACGGCCGCACCTTGCGCACGGGTGTTCGCACCACAAAGGGCGTGGTCGGTTATGACCTGACGCGCCTGCTGATCGGTTCCGAAGGTACGCTGGGAATTATCACTGAAGCCACGCTCAAACTGACGCCCTTACAACCGGCAAAACGTACCCTGCTCGCAGAGTATCGTGACATGCACAGTGCCGCCGAAGCGGTCGCCAACATCATGGCCAGCCCGGTCACGCCCTGCGCACTGGAATTCATGGACGGGAACGCGATCGATATGGTGCGCAGTGAACTGGCGGGAAGCCTGACCAGTGAAACCGGTGCATTACTGATTATCGAGGTCGATGGCCTTGCCTCGCAGGTCGATGAACTTGCCGGACAGGTTACCGGCAGTGCCAAAACACCCGGCTGCCTGGTTGTACACCAGGCAAACAGTGCCGCTGAGGTCGCAGCACTGTGGGATGTGCGCAAGGCACTGTCACCTGCCCTGCGGCGCGTGGCGCCGAAAAAAATCAATGAAGACGTTGTTGTGCCGGTATCCTGTATTCCGGCGCTGGTCGACAGGTTGTCTGCGCTTTCAGAAAAGCATGCGATTCACATTGTCAACTTCGGCCACGCCGGTAATGGCAACCTGCACGTCAACCTGCTCTACGACCCGGACGATGCCGGGCAACAGGCACATGCAGAAGCCTGTCTTGAAGATGTGTTCAGCACAGTGCTCGAACTGGGCGGCACGCTGTCCGGCGAACACGGTATCGGCCTGGTGAAACGTGACTGGGTGGCAAGGGAGATTGGTGCTGACAGCCTGCAGCTGATGCACGCCATCAAGCAGCAGTTCGACCCGAAGGGCATACTCAACCCGGGCAAGGCACTGCCGGCTATCGATTGAGCGATGACCAGCCAGGTGTTTTCAGCAGGCCTTCCCTGAGTTGGATGCGCGGCTGCCAGTCAAGTACTTCACTCAGCCCGGTGTTATCACACACCCAGTCCGGATGCCGCAGTTCACGCAGTTTTTCCGGTGTCAGCATGGGCGCATAACCCAGCCAGCGCGACAGGTATCTGTTCAGCCAGGCAGGGGCATCCAGCAGCAGGTGAGGTATCTCGACCGGGCGCACGGGACGCTGACAAATCCCGGAAACGGTCTGACAGACATCGTACCAGTCGTAACCACCGACACGCCCGTCGTGTAACGTATAGATACCGGGTGTCACCGTCTCGCGCTCCAGCCAGGCAACAACCAGCTCTGCAATGTCCTCGACGTAGACCATCGAAAATCGCGAGGTCTTTTTACCGGGCACCGGTGCAAACCCTTTTGCCATGGCACGAAACAACGGCAGCATTTCACGGTCACCGGGGCCATACACAGCCGGTGGGCGCAGCGCAAACCAGTTCAGTCCACCCGCCCGTTGTTCGAGCAATTGTTCCCCGCGGCGCTTGCTGGCCGCGTAGAAAGACAGGCCCGGTTCACGCGCGGCAAGTGAAGACAACACAAAAAGCCGTGGCGAAGTTTCGGTGCGCTCTATGGCATCCAGCAACCGGGCCAGACCTTCTACATTAACGCGGTCGAAATCCTGCTGACTGGCACCACGCACCACACCGGCACAGTGAATAACAGCGTATGCCCCTTCAACAAAACGCGACAGCGCCACCTCATCATGGAGATCACCACGAACAATGTCGGCATTGATGCCATCAAACAGTGCATCGCTGGCGGGGGAACGCAGCAATAACCGGACACGCCAGCCGCCGGCATACAGCCGCTGGCACAGGCTCCGGCCAATAAAGCCACTGGCACCGGTAATGGCAATCTGTTTCGACATCAGCCTTTGTCCTGAAGAAAATTCCGGGCCTGAAACAAAATAACCGGCCGAAGCCGGTTATTTTTTCTGCCAAAACTCTGATTATCACGACGACCGTCATGCCGGCGGAGGCCTGCGCCGGAATGACGCATTAGCCGCAATGACGCGTAGATCAGACCGAACCCTGTTTCAACTCCGGCTCATCGGAGGCAGCCGCCAGGTTACTGATGTCGTGAGACTCAATAAAGTTCTGGCGTGCCTTGGAACGCGATAACTTGCCAGACGAGGTACGCGGCAGGGTATGCAGCGGCACCAGCTCGACAAACACATCGATACCCAGCTCCATGTGAACCAGGCGGTTCAGCCGGTCGGCCAGGTCTGCTCGCTTGACGGGATCCGATTCACGGCACTGCACAACCAGTATACAGATCTCATCATTGTCCGGGCCGGGTACAGAGAACGCCAGCGCGTCACCAATGCGGATTTCCGGCTGGTGTTCCGCCAGGTACTCCAGGTCCTGCGGCCAGATGTTGCGGCCATTGATGATAATCAGGTCCTTCTTGCGGCCTGTGATAATCAGGTTGCCGTTGACACGATAACCCACGTCACCGGTATTCAGCCAGCCGTCGTCAGAAAGGCAGGCTGCGGTTTCTTCCGGTGCATTGAAATAACCGGACATCACGCTCGGGCCACGCACAAAGATCGATCCACTCAGGCGGTCGGACAATACCTTGCCTTCTTCATTACGAATCTCGACTTCGTAATCAGGTAACGGCTGCCCGCAGTCCACAAAGCAACGTGCACGACCGGGATTCTCGGAGAGATGAATCGGCAAGGCTTCCTGGTGATCCGAATGGTGATCACCATCGACACAGTCTGTTGAATGCTTCTCGAACAACGGTGCAAAACTGATTGCCAGCGAACACTCGGCCATGCCGTAACAGGCAAGGAAGGCCCTGTCGTCAAAGCCCGCCGGTGCCAGTGCCTTGGCAAAGCGCGTCAGTGTCTCGGAACGGATCATTTCCGCACCAACCCCCGCAACACGCCAGTTGCTCAGGTCATATTTTGTTGCCTCGCCCGGGCGCAGACGACGGGTACACAACTCGTAACCGAACGGAGGCCCGAAGGAGATGGTTGCTTTCGTCTGCGTCATCAGGTTCAGCCACTGACGGGGACGCATGGCGAATTCGCGCGTGTCGAGATAATCGACGGAAATCTGTGAAGCAACCGGTACCAGCACCAGGCCAACCAGCCCCATGTCGTGGTAGAACGGCAACCAGGAGAAACAACGGTCACCGGGACCAATGCAAACACCGTGACGGATGATCCCGCCCAGGTTGCTCATCACGGCACCCTGCTCGATGACAACACCACGCGGGAAGCGTGTACTGCCAGAGGTGTACTGGATGTAGGCAATGTCTCCCGGCCGGATAGACGGGAATTCAATCTCTGCCTCCGGCAAAGCATCGAAAACGTCAGGTGAGCCAATCAGTTTCAGGCCCAGGCCGTCACCGGCTTCCTCGAGGAATGACGCATAACCTTCCGGTGCCATCGCAACGGAAGCCATGCTGCTCTCGAGCAGGCCACGCAACTGGGTGACATAAACCGTGTGCCCGCCAAGATTCACCGAGGCCGGCAAGGCAACGGGAATCAGCCCGGCATACTGGCAGGCAAAAAAGAATCTCAGAAAATCCGGGTTGGTTTCGGCCACCAGTGCAACGCGATCGCCCTTCTGCAGGCCCATGCCAAGCAGTTTGCGAGCGAGTACGCGAGATGCGTCCCGCAACTCGGCGTAAGGCATGGTCGCATAGAGCTTGCCCCGACCCGTGTAGAAGTTTGCACCCGTCTCGCCCCTGGCAGCATAGTCGAGTGCTTCGGGCAGGGTTGCGAAATCAGCGGCACGAAACGGCAGATTGTGTAAAGTTGGTGTCGATTCAGCGCCCAAAAGTCTTTTCCCTGTTTGAGGATTGTGTACGGTTCCGGTCAGTGACAGGAACACCCCAAAAAAGTTTCAGTTATTACCGACCGGCAAGGTGATGGTGTCTTGTCATACACACTAATCGTGCAAACACACATCCCGTCTGGCAACGTTGTTTTTTCACAACAACAACGCCTGCACTTGACCCTTCAGTCAACCGGTTGTGAATTATTCCTACAATAGGAAGAAAACACAATACTTTTTCAACGTTTTTTCGGCACTTGTTGGACTTATTTCAGAAATGTCGCCAATTCGCGACAGAAATAATACAACACTTTGCGCAAAACCCTGTAAACCCGGGGGTTAGCATACCCAACAAATACCGCCTGCTATTTAAGCAAAATTCAGACCAGTTTTGCGGTCAATTTTCTGCTCCAGAAGTATAAGTGCTTGCTCATAAAGAAAATGTGATGCACAACACATTATACCCCAGGTAGCGACACACTCGCTGGCCCGGTATGATCAGCGCCCCGACAGCCAACTAGCGAAGCTCGATGCAAGCCGACAAGGATGATCTGGACGTCCGCTGCGTGGACAGCAAGGCCCGGCTCAGGGACTTCATTCACCTGCCCTGGTCCATCTACCGCAACGATCCCAACTGGGTCGCCCCGCTACTGATCGAGCAGAAACAGCGTTATAGCCACAAAAACCCGTTTTTTGAACATGCCCGCTGGCGAGGCTGGGTCGCCTACCGTAACGACAGACCCGTTGGCCGTATCACGGCACAGATCGATCAGCTGTTCCTTGAGCGGTTTGAAGAGCGCACCGGCTATTTCGGCAGCCTCGAAGCCAGGGATGACCCGGCCATTTTCAGCGCGCTGTTCCAGGCCGCCGAGTCATGGTTGATCAACGAGAACATGACGCACGCCACAGGGCCGTTTACCCTGTCAATCAACGAGGAGGCCGGCTTGCTGGTTGATGGTTTCGATACCCCGCCATGCATCATGATGGGGTATAACCCGCCCTATTACGGCGCGCAGGTAGAAGCCAACGGCTATGCACCGGCCCTTGACCTCCTGGCCTACCACCAGCCACCAACCTACCAGTTCTCCCCGACTGTAAAACGCCTGCTGGAACGTCTGTCCGGCCGTATACACCTGCGCCCCCTCAACCGCAAAAAGCTCGACGAGGAACTCGCCACCCTGCGGCATATTTTCAACGACGCCTGGTCGGAAAACTGGGGATTTGTGCCTTTCACCGAGGCGGAGTTCAGGGAAGTCGGCAAGGCCATGACCCTGCTGCTGGACGATGACTTTGTGCAGATTGCCGAAGTCGATGGCGAACCTGCAGCAATGATTATCGGCCTGCCGGATATCAACCAGGCGATCAGGGACCTGAACGGCCGGTTGCTGCCACTGGGCTGGCTGAAACTGCTCTGGCGCATC
>JALVCM010000229.1 GCA_027010005.1 Thiohalobacter sp. | reverse complement strand
GTGCAATTGAAGAACCGCTGGCTGGGGTAACGACCGTCATTGCGAGCGCAGCGCGGCAATCTTTTTCTGCCTGGTGCAGAGCGGATAGAGATTGCCGCGCTGCGCTCGCAATGACGGGGCAATCAACGTTTCGTTTCAAGGGGTCAGAGTACTTGATATTTACAAATATCAAGTACTCTGACCCCTTGAAACGCCTTGAAACGAAGGGTCTGTCAGCACGTCATTCCGGCATTCGCCGGCATGACGGAAGGTAAATAAACTCCGCTACTCTAGCGTTTCATCGAGTCAAAGAACTCATCGTTGGTCTTGACCGCTTTCAGTCGATCGAGCAGGAACTCCATCGCGGCCAGCTCGTCCATCGGGTGCAGCAGTTTGCGCAGGATCCATATCTTCTGTAATTCATCCGGCTTGGTCAGCAGTTCTTCACGGCGTGTACCGGAACGGTTGATGTTGATGGCCGGGTAGACGCGCTTTTCGGCAATCTTGCGGTCGAGGTGGATTTCCATGTTGCCGGTACCCTTGAACTCTTCGTAAATCACATCGTCCATGCGTGAACCGGTTTCCACCAGGGCGGTTGCGATGATGGTCAGTGAGCCGCCTTCCTCAATGTTACGCGCGGCACCGAAGAAACGTTTCGGGCGGTGCAGGGCATTGGCATCGACACCACCGGTCAGCACCTTGCCGGAGGAGGGCACGACCGTGTTGTAGGCGCGGCCAAGTCGTGTGATCGAGTCAAGCAGGATCACGACATCACGCTTGTGTTCAACCAGGCGTTTGGCTTTCTCGATGACCATTTCAGCGACCTGTACGTGGCGGCTGGCCGGCTCGTCAAATGTGGAAGAGACGACTTCACCGCGTACCGAGCGTGCCATTTCCGTCACTTCTTCCGGACGTTCGTCGATCAGTAACACGATCAGGTAACACTCGGGGTGGTTGGTGGTGATGGATTGCGCGATGTTCTGCAGCAGCATGGTTTTGCCGGCCTTGGGTGGCGAGACGATCAGGCCGCGCTGGCCCTTGCCGATCGGTGCGGCCAGGTCGATAACGCGTGCGGTGATATCTTCCGTGCTGCCGTTGCCCCGTTCCAGCTTAAGGCGTTCGTTCGGGTGCAGGGGGGTCAGGTTTTCGAATAACACCTTGCCCTTGGCGTTCTCGGGTTTCTCGTAGTTGATCTCGTTGACTTTCAGTAACGCAAAGTAACGCTCACCTTCTTTCGGTGGCCGGATTTTCCCGGATACCGTGTCACCGGTGCGCAGGCCAAAGCGGCGAATCTGGCTGGGAGAAACATAAATATCATCCGGGCCGGCGAGGTAGGAACTGTCCGCCGAGCGCAGGAAGCCGAAGCCGTCCTGGAGGATTTCCAGTACACCGTCACCAAAGATATCCTCGCCGCTCTTGGCGTGCGATTTGAGGATCGAGAAGATGACATCCTGCTTGCGTGAGCGGGTGCCCTCGATACCCATGCCCTGGGCGATCTTGATGAGTTCCGAAGCGGGTTTCTGTTTGAGTTCTGTTAGATTCATAAGCGTTTTTAGTCGTATTGGGTTGCTGAAAAGGCGCCACTGAAAAGAAAGGCAGTGGCGGTTAGCGGCACATTACTGTTGCAGTAATGTTGTCGGGATGGTTCAAGCCCAGGTTGTCAATTTTCTCCGGGATTATTCAGTGTGCTGTTATCAGGCAGCACGTTACAGGTTTGTATCTATAAAGGCGGTCAGCTGTGATTTTGACAGCGCACCGACTTTGGTCGCCTCGACATTTCCGTCCTTGAATAACATCAGGGTCGGGATACCACGGATACCATACTTGGGTGGCGTCTGCGGGTTATCATCGATGTTCAGTTTTGCGATCTTGATTTTGCCTTCATACTCTTCGGCAATTTCAGTCAGGATCGGCGCAATCATCTTGCAGGGACCGCACCATTCAGCCCAGTAATCCACTAACACGGGTCTGGATGAATCAAGGACTTCGTTCTGAAAGGATTCGTCAGTTAAATAAACGATATTATCGCTCACGCTTTGGGCCTCCTGACCACAATACAAAATGGAATACAGATCTTGGGATGTCGACTCTGAATGGGTCTGTTTAGACGACTTCATCTACTTTGCGGGGAGCAGTCAGTCTACCGGTTTTTTGTCGTGAACCGACTGTCCGCTGTACAGTAAAGCTAATTTCAGCCCAAAAACCGTTCGATTGCAAGCCCAAATTCGGGATAAACGCGAATAAATTCGTTATGCTCCCTGTCTATGACTGATACTCACTTAAGCGAAATTCTGTACAGCAGCTTTGATCTGCCCGATAAACTAGCTCAAGGTATTGAGGACGCCGGTTTTTTGGCGTGCACACCCATACAGGAAAAAACCTTGCCATTGACCCTGAAAGGTCAGGATGTTGCAGGCCAGGCACAAACGGGTACCGGCAAGACGGCGGCATTTCTGATTGCAACCTTCAATCATCTGTTGACCCATCCTGCCGCTGAAGGGCGCAAGCCCACCCAGGCACGTGCGCTCATTCTCGCACCGACCCGGGAACTGGCCATACAGATTCACCGGGATGCCATGACGCTGGGGCAGCATACGGGGTTACGGCTCGGTATTGCCTATGGCGGTACGGATTACGAAAAACAGCGAAACTATATTTCGGAAGGTGTGGATGTGCTGATCGGTACCCCGGGCCGTATTATCGATTACTTCAAACAGCATGTTTTTGACCTGACACAGGCGCAGGTTGTTGTGCTGGACGAGGCGGACCGTATGTTTGACCTGGGTTTTATCAAGGATGTGCGCTACCTGCTGCGTCGCTGCCCGCCACCGGACAAGCGGCTTGGTCTGCTGTTTTCAGCCACCCTGTCGCATCGCGTCAACGAGCTGGCCTACGAGCACATGAACAACCCGCAACTGGTGAAGGTCGAGACCGAACAGGTGACAGCCGACAAGGTCAGGCAGGTGCTGTACCACACCGCCAACGATGAAAAGATTCCACTGTTGCTCGGGTTGATGAGCCGTATCGACGCCCAGCGCTCCATTGTTTTTGTCAATACCAAGCGTGATGCGGAAAAAGTCTGGAGCTATCTCGAGGGTAATGATTTCAAGGCGGCCATACTTTCCGGTGATGTTCCCCAGAACAAGCGCCAGACATTATTGAAGAAGTTCCAGG
>JALVCM010000228.1 GCA_027010005.1 Thiohalobacter sp. | reverse complement strand
GGAGCGGCCGTGGGAAAACTGGCCACGAAGTTCTGGCCACTACCCTGACCTGTACTCATGCCTGTCAACAAGGGCAGTATCACGCAAGGTACCCGGTCAGTTACTACCAGCAGGCCGATAAAAATGGAGATGGCCACCTGGACAAGGTTGAATTCAGCGCGTTTGAACTCACAGTTCCGGATTACAAAACGGAATGTTGAATCAAGACTGCTAGACAGGTAAGGCATCAATATGCCAGCCAACACCACTCGGGACTGCTTCTGGATGGTGCCGATGAATAAATTCCTCGATACGGGCAACCTCTCCCCGCGGCACATCGACCATGAGCAGGATCTCCTGGTGATGCAGGGCATCGGCAAATTCTGAAAGGTGGACATTGGGGATGTGACTGGCAAACTCCACACCACTGATCAACGACACCAGCATGACAGCTACCGGTATTAGCAACCATAAGACACTGACCTGCAGCAGGGCCAGGACAAACAGTCCCAGTAGTGCAAGAAAGAACAGCGTCAGGTTACCATTCCAGAAAACAGACTCAAGTCGTGCGCCAGGGTCATTGCCATGATCCTGCGGTACGGTGGGCAGACCTTCCAGGTCAATATCCTGTGCAGCGATAACATGTATATGTTGACGCTGGATACCTGCCTCCTCCAGTTCCTCCACCACGGACCGGGTATGTACCACATCAGGAAGCAGAAAATAGAGTCGTCGTTTCATGGTGACCTCCTTGCCAGCATGCGTGTTAACTACAGCCTTATGACAAAGAAGCTAGAAGACTCGGGCGAATAGATCAAGTATTCACACATACCATCAATGTGAATAGAATGACATGAATCCTGGAATAATCAGAGGCTCCTTATCAGTTAAACAGCCCTTTAAGCATTTTATCCAGCTTTTCACTGGCCTTTTTCACACTCTCAGGCGTATTCGCTTTCCGTTGTTGTGCCTGACGTCTGGCTTCCTGCTCTCGCCGGGCGAGCACATCATAGCCAAGTTTCTTTGTGCAATAGCTGTAATAACCACCCTTGCTTTTCTTTGTGCCGGCAAGTGCTCTCTGCGCCAGGTTCATATTTCGTTCCGGGTTATGTTCCTGACATTCAATGACATAGTCTTCTGCCTGTTTTGTTTCGCCCGCCATTTTGTGTGCGGATACCAGGTTCGGCAGAAAGCGATATTTTCTCCCGATGCGGTTGATACCCTGGTGAAGGACCTGCTTTGCGGACTCGGGATCACGTTTTTGCAGGTAAAGGTCGGACAGCTTGACATAGGCCTCGGCCGGTGCAAATTCGGATTGTGTCAGGCGCCGCAGGGTTTTAATGGCAGAATCCGGCTGGCGTTGAACCGCAGTTTTGTACGAGGACTGTGCAATGCCAACAGAATTTACCGCACCATTGAACCCCCAGCCCAGGCTCTTTGTCTGGCGTTTTGCAGTAGAAACATCCTTTTCATTCAGCGCCTTTATCGTTTTGATTGCTGCCAGGTCTGCATCGAGAATCCGGCTTGCCGACCCCTGACGCAGGACCTTTTTGTACGATGTGACATCTGCTTCAGGAGGCAGGTCTCCACCATCGTAGGCCTCGCCAAGGTATGTCTTGATCGCATCAATGCGCTGTTCACGTGTATCGTGTTCGACATTAGCCTGCGCTATCTTGTTAAATGTCAGCGCGGCAAACGAGGATGCTGCCAGATACTTCAGGTCACCCAGCATCTTGTCTTTTTTATCATTGGGGTCTCCCTTGTAAAACTTGCTTTTTGAGCCTTTCAACGCTGCCACTGTCATGCCCATAAAATATTCCTGGCGCGCGGAACGACGTAATGAAGCATCATGCAGCTTCTCGATGGTGGCATAAAATTGCTCGTAGTTATAATCGGCCCTGATCAGCAGATCCAGGCCCAGCCTGTCGGCTTCACGCTCATAATTTCTTGACCATGATGGTGCCAGCATATCTGACCAGGCCATACCAAGCGACTGTGACCCGATCACGGCTTTTTCTGCATAGTCGGCGTATTTCTGTTTTTTATCCTTGTTATAGGCTATTCCTGCAGCTGCGACCGACAACGTCCCGGCCATTTCAATCGACCAGGGTATCACTTTCGATGCACTTTTCTGCTGGTTATGTTTCAGCAGGACGTGGCTGATTTCATGCGCCAGAACGGACGCGAGCTGGTCCTCATTTTCCACGCTGCGCAGTAATCCGGTTGACACATGGATCTGGTTATACACATCGACATAGGCATTCATATTTTCATCGGATTCAAAGATAAAACTGACTTCCGGCCTCGGACCCTCCCATCCGGTCAACAGGCGATCGAGTATTTTCCGGTGGTAAGCCTCGATACCGTCACTCTCGACGAGATAGACATCTTTTTCGAGGTAGGTCGCGAGCTCCGGGGCAACTGTACCTTTATAGGTTTTTTTCAGTTTGGTTCTTTCCCTGTCCAGGTCTCCAAACCAGTCGGCACTTCCCCTTGCCTGGCTGTTAAGGTGGTCAAGATAGATACCCTGTTGTGGTGGCGCTGTCGGTTTTACACCGGTTGTTACACAGGCACTTACAACGACGAGAAGCACACCTGGCAGAAAATAATGTATACGGTTCATAATATCCTCCTATTCACAGCTTGCCCCCATACCGCTGGAAGTCGGCACGGTTCTGTCAGCTGATCTTCCCGGTGCAGATTTCGGACACCCGGGAAGAACCGGTACTGACAGTTTCAGGGCACTTGCCCTCAGCCACATCTCTTTTCCCTTGAATATGACCTTGACCAGCCCTCTTGGTGTGGTAGCCAGAACCGGTGTCCCGGCAATTTCTTTATCCGTTATTTTGATCTTGCCCTTTTTTTTACCTTCTTGTGTGTACCTGGTCTGGTTCGTCTGGTAAACACCCTCAACAACCTGGCCGTCGGCCAGCAGCTTGCCTGAAAAGGATGTAACAATGACGGCAAGAACAACCGGAATCATGGTATTTCGCATACTCACGCCCCTCTACCTTTTTTGTTACTGCCCGGAATCGTAAAAAACTTTTCACACACACCCTGAATACCCAGCCTCTCTGAACAATCGCGGAACTTGACAGGATTTGCAATAAAGGCCAGTAATGAAACTCCAATCCAGTCCATTGGTGCATACCCCATACTCCACATAAGCCAGGCAATCAGTAAACTG
>JALVCM010000227.1 GCA_027010005.1 Thiohalobacter sp. | reverse complement strand
CAGATCGCACTTGTTGACCACAATGGCGGGCGAGACACCCAGCAACTCCGCAGCCGCCAGGTATCGGTCAAGCATGCCGTACTCAAAGCTGGGTTTACTGGCGATCACGACCACGATCTGGTCGATATTGGCGGCTATCGGCCGGGGCCGGTTGTTATGGTCGGGTCTTACCAGCGTAGTCTTGCGATCCAGTATGCGGGTAATCATACCTTCGCGCGGGTTGCTGCTGGTCCACAGCACCCGGTCGCCACACACTGTGCGTGGCAGATTCTTGCGGGTAACACAACGGATGATATCGCCTGATTCGGATTCCACCAGGCTGGCCTGGCCGTAATGTGCGAGCACCAGGCCGGGCTGTCCCTGCGCTTCGGGCGTTCTGGCCGGCGGGCGCGGCTTGGGTCGACGGTTGGCCAAGGACGAAGTCAGTCGTCGTTGTTCAGTGCGTCGATGCGGGCGGCACAGATAAAGTCATTTTCGGACAGGCCGCCCACGGAATGGGTACTGAAGCGCACCAGGCAACGGTTATAGCCGACTTCGAGGTCCGGGTGGTGGTCTTCGCGGTGTGCCACCCAGGCCAGCGCATTAACGAAAGCAATGGTCTGGTAATAGTTGCTGAAGCGGAAGCTGCGCTGTATCGCAAGACCTTCATTGCTCGTAGACCAGTCGCCGTGAATCTGCGCTATCAGGGTGCCGGCCTCGTCACTTTCCAGCCGGCGGGTTTCGCGTTGACAATGTTTTTCCAGCAGTGAGTTCGCCATGCTGAATGCCTACTTGAACTTGTAGAAGGTTTTGTCGAGGTACTCTACAACATCATCGACATCTTCCTTGAACCATTGTGCACCAACGTTCAGTTCGCAGCGGTTGACCTGTTTCAGCAGGGCCTCGCGGCTGGCCACAAAGTGGTTTTCACGGGTATAGACACTGCTATCGTGACACTCCGTACATTGTTCGTCGTGCAGTTTCTTGCCATGGTCGATATCTGCCCGGGTGTTACTGGCGGTGAGTGCGAGCAGGAGTCCTGCCAGGAATATTTTGTTCATCATGTTTCTCCCTTATCCCGTCTTGCCGGACAGGTGCGCAACACGCACCGGTGCCGGTGGATGAGAGTCGTAGAATGCCGAATACAGGGGATCCGGCGTGAGCGTACTGGCATTTTCCTTGTACATTTTAACCAGTGCGTGAATCAGGTCGCTGGCGCTGGCCTGTTGTGCCGCATAGTCGTCGGCCTCGAACTCGTGCTTGCGCGAGAACCATGACGACAGCGGTTGCAGAAAAATCGTGAAGACCGGTGACACCATCATGAACAACAGCAGGGCAAGTGCATTGGACTGGGTCTGTACACCCAGTCCCTGGTAGAACCAGGCCTGCTGGCTGAGCCAGCCGAGCAGCGCAAGTCCCGCCAGGCTCATCAGCATCATGGTGACAATACGTTTCTGAACATGTTTGCGCTTGAAGTGCCCAAGCTCGTGGGCCAGCACGGCCTCGATTTCATCCGCGTCCAGGGTGTCCAGCAGCGTGTCGAAGAATACGATACGCTTGTTCTGACCCATGCCGGTGAAGTAGGCGTTGCCGTGACCGGAACGGCGTGAGCCGTCCATGACATAGATGCCCTTGCTTTTGAAACCGCAGCGGTCGAGCAGGGACTGGATGCGCTGTTGCAGCTTGTCGTCATCGAGCAGGGTGAACTTGTTGAACAGTGGTGCAATCACAGCCGGGTAGGCCCATAACATCAACAGGCTGAAACCGGTCCATAGCAACCAGAGCCACAGCCACCACAGACTGCCGGATTCCTGCATCAGCCACAACGCGGCCCAGGCCAGCGGGACACCGAGTACCAGCATCAACAGAGTCTGTTTCAGCATGTCCCCCAGCCAGGTGCTGAAGGTGGTCTTGTTAAAGCCAAAGCGTTCTTCGAGTACAAAGGTGTGATAGAGCGAGAAGGGCAGGTCCAGCACGGCCATGATCATAAATGCACTGATCATCAGTGCCACCCCGGTGGGGACCGCTGACCAGCCAAAGCCCTGCCACAGGTCGCTGAGCCATTGCAGGCCACCACCCAGCGTCCAGCCAAGCAGCAACAGGCTGCCCCATAACAGTTCAAGACGGCCGAGGCGGGTGTTGGCCAGCGTGTAGTCGGCGGCCTTCCGGTGGTCTTCGAGCGGAATTTTGTCGGCAAAGGCGTCCGGCACCTTGTCGCGGTTACGGCTGACGGCGCGAACCTGGCGCTGTGCCAGCCACAGTTTGACGCCCAGCGAAGCGGCGAGGGCGATGACAAAAATCCAGCTGAATGTATTCATCGTTAAAGGTTAGCCTTTGCTACAATGCAGCACAACCTCAGGGAGTATCAGGAATGTCAGACAGAAAAACCAATCTCATCTGGATCGATCTGGAAATGACCGGGCTGGATACCTTTAACGACCAGATCATTGAAATTGCCACCATCGTCACCGATTCACAGCTGGAAATCATCGCCGAGGGGCCGATGCTGGCCGTGCACCAGCCGGACGAGATCATGGCCGCCATGGACGAGTGGAATACCAACCAGCACGGCAAGTCCGGCCTGACGAAGCGCGTGAAGGAGAGCACCCTGAGCGTGCAGGACGTGGAGCGCATGACACTGGAATTTCTCCAGCAGCACGTCGACAAGGGTGCTTCGCCGATGTGCGGCAACTCCATCTGCCAGGACCGCCGTTTCATGGCACGGCTGATGCCGGAGCTTGAGGCTTACTTCCATTACCGTAACCTGGACGTCAGCACCCTCAAGGAACTGGGCAAGCGCTGGGCGCCGGAAATTACCAGTGGTTTCAAGAAGGACTCTTCGCACCTGGCGATGGACGATACCCGCGACTCGATCAATGAACTCAGGTACTACCGGGAACACCTGTTCCGTGATTTCGACTGAGCCCTGGCTTTATTCGACAGGCGTATCCGGCCGGTTTCCCCAGTCAGACCAGGCTCCCGGGTAGCCTTTTACCGTCGGGTAACCCAGCGACTTGAGCATAATGTAAGCATGTGACGAGCGGTGATGGGACTGGCAATAGCACAGCACTTCCCTGTCAGGGGTAACACCGCGTTGTTCGAGCATGGTGCGTAATTCTGTTTCCGGTTTGAAGCGCAGATTGCGCGTCTGGTCCATGGTGTCTACCCAGTTCAGCAATTGTGCACCGGGAA
>JALVCM010000226.1 GCA_027010005.1 Thiohalobacter sp. | reverse complement strand
CCATCACGGCGGCCCCGAGGTAATTTTTCCAGCCCTGTTGCCGGCACCCGCAGTTATCATTTTCCACCTTGTCCAGGTCGGGGATATCAAGAGGCTCACCCTTGTGCTCAATGAGTCGTGTGACACAGGCGCTGCTCAGGGGTCCGCTACGGCTTTTTACCAGCCCGGCATCGCCCGAAACCCGACATATCTGTCGACCACCAGCTTCGGTACTGGCAAGTACGGCAACCGGAAGTGCAAAATATTCACGTCCTGTATCCAGCAGTCGCGCCAGTTTTTCTTCGTGAGACAGGTCCGGGGCACTGGTGATTCTGACCAGTTCACGTAATGCCATGCGGCTTTTTTCCAGCGACCGGTTGGTTTTTTCCAGATCCTGCGTGCGTTTTGTCACTTCGTCTTCGAGCGTATCCCGGTATCGCGCCAGGGCTTCCTGCGAGCGTTTTCGCTCGGCGATTTCACCGCGAAGAACCGACTGGGCGTACTTGAGCTTGTGGTTGGTGCGGGAGATATAGCCGTTCAGGATAATCAGGGACACCAGCAACAGGCTTGCACCCGCAATCCAGCCCGCATAGCGTTTGATAACCGCACTTAGCGAGGTCTGGCGCAAGACCTGGTACGGGCCGATTTTCAGCGTCTTCATCAGTCGATGGACCGGTGAGTAATCCAGGGGAATGGTCCACCCGGCTGTGCGCGATGTCTGTGCGGCCGGGTGGTCGACCGGCATGGAAAGCAGCGCCTGTGCAACCTGTGTTGCCAGTTCGCGCGGGGTGGTTTTCAGTGTGGCAAATGGCCATTCCGGGTAAAGCCGGGTACTCAATGGAAGTGTGCTGTCTTTACCCTGCTTTGGATTCAGGATCCTGAAGGTGTCCAGGTCTACCGTTCCGGCCTCGACCATGCGCATCAGGGTTTCCGAGCGCACGGTAGCCGCATCGACCGTGCCATTGGCCACGGCATGAATAATCCTGTCTTGCGGGAAGCCTGCAAACTGCAAATCACTGAAGTCACTGAATGGGTCTATACCGCTTTCGATCAACTCACGCCATGCCATCTGAAAACCACCAAAGGCGACGGGACTGACCGCCATAAAGGATTTTCCTTTCAGGTCTCTGAGTGAGTGGATATCCGTATTTGCGGCACGGGTGAGAATCACCGCACCAAAACGAACGCGTGTCTGCCCCTTGTCCCGGGTCTGCATGGTGGCAATACGCGAGGCACCAAAACGTGCTTCAAGACTGACGTAGTTTCCCGGGTTGGTCAGGGTGAACTGTAATTCGCCCGAATTAATGGCATCAGCCATTTCATTGAGATCAAGTGGAACGATGTCAAAAGGCCGGCCTGTATGTGACGAAAGATACTCTGCTGTTGCCGCCCAGCGGTTCAGTGCCTGGGTTTTTCCCCGGTAAGCAAGAACACCGATATGAATCGTGGCATCCTCTTCCGCCGCCAGATTGTTGGCGGGAGAGGGTCCGAAGGCCAGGGTCAGCAGCAGGGCCGCCCACAGTAAAGGTTTTTTCAGGTGTTGCATGTCCCCAATCATTCATTGGCCCTGTGCAGGCCTCGGTGTTATCGCAGTGCTTTTTTGTATGATGCAACGGGGGGCGTTCTATTCCGTGGTTTCCTTTTTTCCTGTCAGCATGGCTTTGACCAGGTTTTCATGGTGCAGGCGACCGGCAATAATGACACCGGCAATATGCAGGAACACCAGAAACAGCATGAAGTTGGCAGAGGCTTCGTGTATTTCCTCCCAGAACTCTTCCGAGAAGCTTTTTCCCCCTTCATTCTCATCCTTGTCATCATCCGCATAGGCAGGGCTGATAACCGTCATGGCGGGCAGGGGGCCGGCCAGTGGCCCGAGGCCTTCTTCAACGGCATACAACTTGAGTCCGCTGACGGACACCACAAAGAGCGTCACCAGCATCGCGATAACCATCCAGCCACCGGCCGGGTTATGCCCGATGTAGTGCTCCGGTTTCCGGCTGAGCAGGCTTTTCAGGTAGCGGGCCACGGCTTGCCGTGAATAGACAAAATCACTGAAACGCGCATGCCGTGTTCCGATAAATCCCCATACAACACGGAAGGTGATGAGTCCAAGCACCAGGTAACCGGAGTAGATATGCAGATTGCTTCCCTCTTCACCACTCAGGTAGGCAATGGTGAAGCCTGCAACCAGACTCCAGTGAAAAATCCTCACCAGCGGATCCCAGACACGAATTTCATTATTCATCATGACGTCCTCGTCAAATTTGGCTGTAGTGTGAATAATCGGGGGTTTTCGGCACAAAATCATCGGGCCGATGCCCCAGGGAGTATCGTATGGGACATATGTCGGATATCATAAGCCGCTGTTTTAAATAGGTCATTACTGTGTATCGCATTCCTCTCAAAGAACTTGTATTAATTCTTGTGCTGGCCATCGTGGTTGTCGCGAGTGGCGTCGACCTGGCAACAGACCTTTCTCACGGTGCAGATATTGACCACATCGTAAAAGAATCGATCGTCGTGGCCATTTCGATGACGGCGATAGCCTGGCTGTTACTGGGGTTGCGTCAGCAGCGGCTGGAAATCAGGTCTCTCCGGGAGGAACTTGAAAGTGCGAATATGTCGCGGACCCGGCCCAGAAAATACGTACTCGAAGCCCGCAAAAGACTGGGCGATGTTGTTACCCGGCAGTTTTCCGAGTGGGGGCTGACGGGCAGTGAAGTGGAAGTTGGCTGGCTGTTGCTGAAGGGGTTGAGCCTGAAGGAGATTGCGCTGGTAAGAAACACCCAGGAAAAAACTGTTCGACAGCAGGCCTCCTCGATCTATAAAAAAGCCGGCGTGAGTGGCCGGCACGCGTTTTCCGCGTGGTTTATCGAGGACATTCTCTAGCATCCGCCTCGCAAGGCGTGAATGAACCTCGGCATCTTCCCGCGGTCTACCCGCTCACCGGCCCGGGAAAGGAAGGTGTCTGTGGCTACCGTCGTATTCTATTTCATGGCTATTCTGCTCGCCGCGCTGTTGCTGGAACCGCTTGCGCACCGTTTGCATCTGCCATTCAGTGCGGCACTGGTCGCAGGCGGGTTTGCCGGTTCGCAACTGCTGGTTGGAATGGGGGTCGATACAGGTCTGCGCTGGCACCATTTTCACGACCTTGTGTTCTTTGTCTTTCTGCCGGTATTGATATTCGAATCAGCTGTCACA
>JALVCM010000225.1 GCA_027010005.1 Thiohalobacter sp. | reverse complement strand
GATCGACACCTGCCGCGCCTTGCGCGATGAGCAGGCTTTCAGGTTTGAACAGTTGATCGACGTATGCGGGGTCGATTACCTGAACTATGGCGTAGACGAATGGGCGACGGAGGAAACCACCACCACTGGCTTCAGCCGGGGAGTGGATCCAAAGACAGCAGGGCGGTTACCGGGGTTGGAGGAAGATCTTTCAGTGGAGACGCCGCAACAAGACCGGCGCTTCGCTGCGGTATACCACCTGCTGTCTGTCACTCATAACCATCGCTTGCGTATCCGCGTGTTTGCAGCGGAGAACGAACTGCCTGTCGTACCTTCTGTGGTTGAACTCTGGAACGGTGCCAACTGGTTCGAGCGCGAGGCATTCGACCTGTTCGGCATCCTGTTTGAAGGGCATCCCGACCTGCGCCGCATTCTGACCGACTACGGTTTTATCGGTCACCCGTTCCGCAAGGACTTCCCGCTGAGTGGCAATGTCGAAGTGCGCTACGACCCCGAGAAAAAGCGCGTCATCTACCAGCCGGTCAGTATCGAACCGCGTGTGCTGGTGCCAAAGGTTATTCGCGGCGATGAGCTGGAACCCGTGACGCTGGATGCCTCCGGTGAAGCTGAAACTGAAGCCGAAGATGAAGGTGAAGACGATGCCTGAAATCAGGAACTACACTCTCAACTTCGGTCCGCAGCATCCCGCCGCGCACGGTGTATTGCGCCTGGTGCTGGAACTGGACGGCGAGACCGTGCAGCGCGCCGACCCGCACATCGGCCTGCTGCACCGTGCGACCGAAAAACTGGCCGAAAGCAAGCCGTATAACCAGAGTATCGGTTACATGGACCGGCTCGATTATGTGTCGATGATGTGCAACGAGCACAGTTACGTCATGGCCATCGAAAAACTGCTCGGTATCGAAGTACCGGAACGCGCGCAGTACATCCGCGTCATGTTCGACGAGATCACGCGTATCCTCAACCACCTGTTGTGGCTGGGTGCACACGGCCTCGACATCGGTGCCATGACGGTGTTCCTGTACACCTTCCGCGAACGCGAAGACCTGATGGACTGCTACGAGGCCGTCTCCGGTGCGCGTCTGCACGCCACCTATTACCGTCCGGGCGGTGTCTACCGCGACCTGCCGGACCGCATGCCGCAGTACCGTGAATCGAAATGGCATGGCCAGGCCGACATCGAACGCCTGAACCGTAACCGCCAGGGTTCCATGCTGGATTTCATCGAGGATTTCACCGAGCGCTTCCCGGCCTGTGTGGACGAATACGAAACCCTGCTGACCGACAACCGCATCTGGAAACAGCGTACCGTGGATATCGGTATCGTGACGCCGGAGCGTGCCCTGCAACTGGGCATGACCGGCCCCATGATTCGTGGTTCCGGCATCGCCTGGGACCTGCGCAAGAAACAGCCCTACGAAGTCTACGATCGCATGGACTTTGATATTCCCATAGGCGTGAACGGCGACTGCTACGACCGCTACCTGGTACGGATCGAGGAAATGCGTCAGTCCAACCGCATTATCAAACAGTGTATCGACTGGCTGCGTGAAAATGCCGGGCCGGTGATGGTGGGCGATCACAAGGTAGCGCCGCCGCCGCGTGAAGAAATGAAGCAGGACATGGAAGCGCTGATCCATCACTTCAAGTTGTTTACCGAGGGCTACTGCCTGCCGGCCGGTGAAGCCTATGCGGCCGTCGAGCATCCCAAGGGCGAGTTCGGCATCTACATGATCTCCGACGGCGCCAACAAACCCTATCGTGTAAAAATTCGTGCGCCGGGCTTTGCCCACCTGGCGTCGCTCGATGAAATGTCACAGGGCCACATGCTGGCAGATGTGGTAGCAATCATCGGTACCCAGGATATTGTATTTGGTGAGGTAGACCGCTGATGACCACCCACCATCCAGAATCGTCCCGTATACCCCGCAGGAGCGGGCTTGCCCGCGAACAGTTCGGGATCGGCCAAATAGCTGTTCGCGGGCAAGCCCGCTCCTGCTCTATGGTTTGTTTTGATTTATGGAAGTTGTTATGAGCGCAGTACAGGACGACAACATACCTTACGAGCTACCGGACAAGGTCAAGGCCGAGATAGACCAGTGGCTGAGCAAGTACCCGCCGGACCAGAAGCCGTCGGCAGTGCTGGCCGCATTGCACGCCGTGCAGCACGAAAACCACTGGGTGAGCGTGGCGCAGATGGATGCCGTGGCCGAGTACCTGGAGATGCCGCCGGTATCGGTCTACGAAGTTGCCAGCTTCTACTCGATGATCGAAACGAAACCGGTCGGCCGCAACACGGTGGCCTTCTGCAACAATATTTCCTGCATGCTGTGCGGCGCGGATGAGCTGGTCGCACACGTGGAAAAGAAACTCGGCATCAAACTGGGCGAGAGCACGCCCGACGGGCGCATTTTCCTCAAGAACGAGGAAGAATGCCTGGCCGCCTGTGTCGGTGCGCCGATGATGACCGTCAACGGACACTACTACGAGAAGCTGACGATTGAAAAAGTCGACCAGATTCTGGACGGACTGGAGTAGGGCATGACGAACCAGGTCTGTTTCACCACGCTGCAATTCGACGAGCCCTGGACGCTTGAGAACTATCTCAAGGTCGGCGGCTACCAGGCGTGGAAAAAGATCTTGCAGGAAAAGACCCCGCCGGAAGACGTGATCGAAATTGTCAAGAGCGCTGCGCTGCGCGGCCGTGGCGGCGCCGGGTTCCCGACCGGGCTGAAGTGGAGTTTCATGCCGCGCAATGCGCCAGTACAGAAGTACATTGTCTGCAACTCGGACGAATCCGAACCGGGCACCTGCAAGGACCGCGATATCATTCGTTATAACCCGCACGCGCTGATCGAAGGCATGGCGATTGCCGGTTACTCGATGGGCGCCACAGTGGGTTACAACTACATGCGTGGCGAGTTTCATCACGAGCCATTCGAACGTTTCGAACAGGCATTGAAAGAAGCTTACGAAGCCGGTTATCTCGGCGAAGACCTGATGGGGTCCGGTATCGACTTCAACCTGTATTCGCACCTCGGCGCCGGCGCCTACATCTGCGGAGAGGAAACTGCGCTGCTGAACTCGCTGGAAGGCAAGAAAGGCCAGCCGCGTTACAAGCCACCGTTTCCGGCCAACTTCGGACTGTACGGCAAGCCGACCACCATCAACAACACCGAAAGCCTGGCATCGGTGCCG
>JALVCM010000224.1 GCA_027010005.1 Thiohalobacter sp. | reverse complement strand
CCTTGGTGTCGGTCTGGCGCGGGGTATGGAGGCGCTGAACATGACTGTAATCCGTAACATCTTCATGTCCTGGATTGTCACACTGCCCGCCGGCGGTCTGCTGGCTATTGTGTTCTTCTTTATGCTGAAGGGTATGTTTAGCTGAATCATTGCGGTTTTTCGGGGTGAAAAACCGCTGCTGAGGGGGTAAGATGCGCCTTCGCTGGTCCAGGCGCCCGGGCGCTGGCCAGCATCACCGGGACATGATCCCATTGCCGGAATAGCTCAGTCGGTAGAGCAGCTCACTCGTAATGAGAAGGTCGGGGGTTCAATTCCTCTTTCCGGCACCATTTTTACCAGCCCTGGCTGATTTTATTGTGTCGGATAATCTGGAATCATTCTTCTGTTCCAGATTGTCTGAAATCTCCTTGATCAGCTCTTCCCGATTTTCACCTAGTCTTGCCAGCAGATTCCGCGGTGCTCCATTGATAATATTATCCGGTGTGCCGGGTTGCGGATTGTGTTTTGCGCTCCATTCAATGATATCGAGCATTAAAGGGAGCAGGTCCTTCCCCTTGTCTGTGAGCCGGTAGATGTACTTCGACAGGTTTTTTGTATCCTGTGTTTTCGAAACCAGACCTTCGGACTCCAGTTTGTTCAGCCGGCTCGCCAGTATATTGGTTGAGATTTTCTCGGGAGAGCTGAGAAATTCGCTGTAATACCTTTTCCCCTTGAACAGAATGTCACGAAGAATAACAAGGCTCCATTTATCGCCGAAGATTTCCAGCGCGAATGTAATCGGACATTTACTGCTGTAGTGATTCTCGTGGCTCTTCATATATCCAAGTGTACTGAAAAATAAGTACTTGCATAATGCAAGAAGAAGGCTACACTTAATCTGCTTGCATTATGCAAGTAGATTGCCGGGATAAAAAATACCTGTTTTTACAGCAAGATAACTTATCAGTGGAGCTGACAATGAACCAGAGAATCATATTGTTTCTAACCTTGATGTTATCCGGCCGGGCAATGACGCTGGCTTTCATTCACCGTGTTGGCGGGGGGATGCCGGGGGATCCACCGCCCGCGTGGCTGATGCCCCTGGTCGGCGATGCGATCATTGGAGTGACAGGTTTATGGGTCGCTTACCTGATCTGGAAGAAAACCGGTATGTGGGTGTGGACTGCTGTTATTGTCTGGAACTCGCTGGCTATCTGGGACGCCTTATCCGCATTCACTATCAACGCAACCAACCCCTGGCCGGAATTCTTTATGATAAAGCTGATGGGTTCGTCGATGTTTTTCGCTGCCAGTGCAATGCATCTCGCGATAATTATACTTGCCAGCCGAAAGGAAGTGAGGAGGCAGTTGCTGGGCTGAAGTTTTGCCTGGTCTTTGTCCACCTTATCAACATCCGGTTGACCGGACATGCGGTAGCGTATGTGTGACCACGACATGCCGGGTACCTTGTTATTCAGTCAAAGCGCATGGAAAGATCGATGGCTTTTACATCCTTGGTGAGCGCCCCGATGGAAATATAGTTTACACCGGTTTCAGCATACAGACGCAGGTTGTTCAGTGTGATACCACCGGAAGCTTCCAGCTCTGCCTTGCCGGCATTCAGGGTGACGGCTTTTTCGATATCTTCGGGTGAGAAATTATCCAGCATGATCCGGTCAGTATCGGTTTGCAGGGCCTGTTGCAGCTCATCCAGGTTTTCCACTTCCACTTCTACCGGCAGCCCGGCATCCAGGGCACGGGCGTTTTGTACAGCGGCGGCAATAGAGCCGGCCGCTGCAATGTGGTTTTCCTTGATCAGGAAGGCATCGTAGAGTCCCATGCGGTGGTTGTGGCAACCCCCGGTGCGTACGGCGTACTTTTGTGCGCGGCGCAGGCCGGGGATGGTTTTCCGGGTGTCGAGAATACGCGTGTCCAGCCCTTCAACCCGTTTTGCATACTGGTGGGCGAGTGTGGCCGTGCCGGACAGGGTTTGCAGGAAGTTGAGAGCGGTACGTTCACCGGTCAGCAGGCTGCGTGCCGGGCCTTTCAGTGTACATATGACCTGGTGAGGTTTTACGTCATCACCATCAGCGGCATACCAGCGCAGGTCCACCTTTTCATCGAGGTGATGGAAAACAGCATCAAACCAGTTGCGGCCGCACAGGATGGCGTTTTCGTGACTGTATACACTGGCTTTCCAGATGCCATCAGCCGGGACCAGTCGTGCCGTGATGTCACCCTGACCCACGTCTTCTTCCAGCGCATGAAGCACATCCTCGTTAATGTGTGCTTCGAGTACTTCCAGCAACACTATTCAGAAAGCTCCAGTAGTTCGATTTCAAATACCAGCGTCGCATTGGGTGGAATGACCCCGCCGGCACCGCGCTCACCGTAGCCGAGTTCGGGCGGGACCGTCAGCCTGCGTTTGCCGCCGACCTTCATGCCGACCACGCCTTCATCCCAGCCGGGAATGACGTAGCTGCAATCGATCGGAAAGCTGAAGGGGTCGTTGCGATCCACGCTGGAATCAAATTTGGTACCGTCTTCCAGCCAGCCTGTGTAATGCACAATGGCTGTCTGGCCCCGGCCCGTACACAATGTGCCATCACCCTCGGTGAGATCTTCGTATTTCAGACCACTGTCGGTTGTGATTTCAGGCATTCAGTTGACCTCGTTTTATTTGCTGTTGAATGGACGGGAAAAATACCCGGTCTTGAGTCGCTGCGCCAGTCCGGCCAGTAATGCAAGGCTCAGCAGGTTGGGCGCGGCCATCAGAATGTTGGTGATGTCGGCAAGATTCCATACCAGCTTCAGGGGGACTGCCGCACCCACCATGACAAGCAGGGTAAACAGCAGGCGGTAAGGCAGTACGGCACGCTCACCGAACAGGAAACTGGCCGAGCGATCACCGTAGTAGGACCAGGCGATAATGGTCGAGAAGGCAAACAGGCTCAGGCCGATACCGACCACACCTGCCCCGGATACACCAATGGAACTCTGGAAGGCGTGTGCCGTGAGAGCAGCGCCCACCAGGTCATCGCGTTGCAGTGTCCAGGCACCCGTTACCACGATAACCAGCCCGGTCATGGTGCAGATCACCAGGGTATCGATGAACGGCTCCATCATGGCCACCAGGCCTTCACGCACCGGTTCGTTGGTGCGTGCAGCCGCGTGGGCAATGGGTGAAGACCCCAGACCGGCCTCATTGGAGAACAGGCCA
>JALVCM010000223.1 GCA_027010005.1 Thiohalobacter sp. | reverse complement strand
CGGCGTAACGCATACGCCCGCCCAGTTTTGCCGTTACCTTGTCACCGACCAGTTTCTTCAGCAGGGGATTGAACACCAGTGATGGTGACCAGCGTGCCTCACCCTGCTGGTAACGGAAATTTTTCCAGCCAACACTGACGGCGGTATTGAACATCCAGCGCGCCAGGGGGGATTTCTTTTCCAGCTGCGCGGTAATGCGTCCGTGGACGCGTTCAAAGATACGCGGCACCGCAATCATGACAGTAGGCTGTATATGCAACAGGTCTTCGGCCAGTTGCGGTACGGAACGGGCGTGCGCCACGGTCGCACCCGCCATCATCGGCAGGTAATAACCGGCGGTGCGTTCCAGCGTATGGGACAGTGGCAGAAAGGACAGGAACAGGTCCTGCTGGTAGCAGGATACTGACGTTACCGCCATATGCGCGACCGACAACATATTATAGTGACTGAGCATCACGCCCTTGGAACGGCCGGTGGTGCCGGAGGTGTACACAATCGAAGCCAGTGCGTGCGGGTCACCTTCGCGCCGGGCAATGGCAGGGGCGGTGGCCGGTAACCAGTCATCGACAAAGCGCAGGCGATCATCACCCGCAAGCGCTGATTCACGCTCCTCGGCGGGTCCGGGGGCATCGAGCACCAGCACCCGCTGCAAAGCAGTGTTGTCCGCCAGTGAAGGTTCGAGCTTGTTCCACTGCGACAGTGTTTGCACCAGTAACAGCGATACTGCCGCATCATCCAGAATATAGGCCACGTTGTCCGGCCGGTCCTCCGTATAGAGCGGCACGGTCACCAGCCCTTCACCCAGCGCCGCCTGGTCAAAGCAGACCCAGTCCAGGCTGTTGCGCATCCAGGTCTTCACCTGCCAGTGCCGCCCGCCAGCGCGCCACGCAACGTGCGGTATCGCGCCAGCTGTAATCACGCCAGTCTTTGCCGGCCTTGTCGAAATTCCGGTAAGCCAGCGCATCGGGGCTGCGGCGTACCCGTTCGACAAACAGGCCATCCAGCGTACCCGCCGCTTCTACGGTAATCAGATCTTCCTGCCAATCGACCATACCCGCTATTTGTGCATGGAATCTACGCCGATGCAACTTTTACGGTAGAATGCAGCACTATGGAACTGGTCATCAATGGTGAACCCCAGCAGGTACCGGAAGGTATCACGGCTGCCGCCCTGCTCACCCGGCTTGGGCTGGAAAACGCGCGGCTGGCGATGGAGGTCAACCAGGAAATCGTGCCACGCAGCCAGTTTGAAACCTGTACCTTCACCCCGGGCGACCGGATCGAAATCGTGCGCGCCATCGGTGGTGGCGGCACAACCCCCTAACCACCCCGCTTCCAGGAGCAACCCATGTCCAGTGTGATGAAATCCGCCAGCCTGACAACCGCAGACCCGTTAATGATCGACGGTGTTGAATACCAGTCCCGGTTACTGGTCGGCACAGGTAAGTACAAGGACATGGAAGAAACGCGGCTGGCGATCGAGGCCAGCGGCGCAGAGATCATTACCGTTGCCATTCGCCGCACCAACATCGGCCAGAATGCCGATGAACCTAACCTGCTCGAAGCGCTTCCGGCGGACCGTTACACCTACCTGCCCAATACCGCGGGTTGCTACAGCGCCGAAGAGGCCGTGCGCACCTGCCGGCTGGCACGTGAACTGCTGGACGGGCACAACCTGGTGAAACTCGAAGTCCTGGGTGACGAGAAAACCCTGTTCCCGGACATTATCCAGACCCTGGAAGCCGCTGAAACGCTGATCGCCGAAGGTTTCCGCATCATGGTCTACACCAATGATGACCCGATTATCGCCAAACGCTTCGAAGACATGGGCTGTGTCGCCGTCATGCCGCTGGCCGCGCCGATCGGTTCAGGACTGGGTATCCGCAACCCCGGCAACATCCGCACCATTGTCGAAAATGCCAGTGTGCCGATCCTGGTCGACGCCGGTGTCGGCTGCGCCTCGGACTCGGCCATCGCCATGGAACTTGGCTGTGACGGCGTGTTGATGAACACGGCGATTGCCGGTGCTGAAAATCCTGTGCTGATGGCATCGGCAATGAAAAAAGCCATCGAGGCAGGTCGAGAATCCTGGCTGGCCGGGCGCATTCCACGTAAACGCTTTGCCAGTGCTTCTTCACCGGTAGATGGGTTGTTCTTCCAGTAAACCTCTGATTATTTCGTCATTCCGGTGCATGCCGGAATCCATGTTATTGAAAACACTGGATCCCGGCATTCGCCGGGATGACGGTAAAAGTATTAATCTGAGGTTCCCAAGGGTCGCACCGGCATTTCCTTGATATGCAAATCCTGCTGTGGGTAAGGGATGGTAATTCCTGCGTCCCTGAAGCCTTTCCAGATCGCCACATTGATATCGGAACGCACGTTCGCCACACCCTGCTGCGGGTCACGGATCCATACCCGTAATTCCAGCTCGATACCACTGTCACCAAACCCCATCAGGCGCGCTGCGGGGGGCGGGCTGGTCAATACCCGCGGCGAAACCCTTGCGGCCTGTAACAGAATCTCCATCGCCTGTTCCGGGTCATCCTCGTAACTGATCTGCACCGGCAGCTTGACGCGTATCTGCCGGTCACTGTAACTCCAGTTGATGACCTCGGTGGTAATCAGGTTTTCATTCGGTATCAGTGTCTCGACACCATCTCGGTCACGCACCACGATATAGCGCGCACGCAACTCTTCCACCCAGCCAAACTTGTCGTTGATGCTGATGACATCACCGGGACGAATGGAGCGATCAAAAACAAGGATAAAGCCACTGATAAAATTGCTGGCGATGCGTTGCAGACCAAAACCCAGGCCCACACCCAGTGCGCCGCCAAACACGGCCAGTGCGCCAAGGTCGATACCAACGGCTTTCAGTGACAACAGCGCTGCCAGGGTATACAAACCAAACTTGCTGGTTTTAACCAGGCCGATGCGCACGCCGGGGCTGATGAATTCAGAGCGTGACAATCCCTGCTCGATCACCGAGGAAAGCCAGGTGGCCATCACCAGCAGGGCGCCGACAGCGACCGCGAGTTGCAGTACGGTATACAGCGACACACGGAGGTCACCAAACGAATACCCGAACGCATCCAGTGCACGCACCACATCCGGCAGCCAGCCGACCAGGTGCAGGGCAACCAGTATCCAGATCGATGTACTGATCAGGTTTTCCCAGGCCTTGACCGCGGGACCGGGGCGC
>JALVCM010000222.1 GCA_027010005.1 Thiohalobacter sp. | reverse complement strand
TTTCATGTAGTTATGGCAATATAGGTGGATGCTGTATGTCCCGTATTTAACGGCCCGGCAAGGCACTCCTTTAATACAGGGGACGTATCCTGGCGAATGATGGATGGTTGTTCATCTGCGCCGGGCAGGCATGCGACTACATGACAAATTCAGCCGCGCCCGTACAGCTTGCGCAATTCTGTCTTGGCTGCTTCCAGGATGGCTTTCTGTTCAGGATCGAGGTGCCTGCCGGCACGGTTGATGTAAAACACCAGCATCGACATCGCTGAACGGAACGGGGTGGACTTACGCCGCCGGCTGGCCTCGGCCGAGCGTTTCAGGGACAACGCAATCCGCCTGGGATCTCTCCAGGTAAAAACCCCCTCTTCGAGGTCCAGCGCATCGCTTTCCCGCGTGACACGGGCTGACCAGTTCCTGTCCTTGTTAATCATCGGCCGCAGAAACCGGACAGAATACCCCCTTTACAGACGGTCCGGCAGGTGACTACGAATCTCGGGCGCTTCATATTGCCCGAGATTTTTATCAATCTCGGAAATGTTCGCCCCGGACAGGGACTTCAGTTTGTCTCTCAGCAAACCCAGCAGTGGCGGCCCCGCCACCAGCAGCAACCGGTTAAAGCGTCCTTCATGATGTGCCGCCTGTAAATAGTCGGCAACCTGTTTGGCAAACCGGACCGCTTCTTCCTTTTTAGGCTCGACCGACGTTCCCATGGCATGACGGCCCTGGCCCGCACTGTCAAAACTGCGCCCCGGGCGATCGGAAATCAACTCCTGTTCCCGCTTGCGTGCCTCCGGGTGCTCCAGTTCATCCACCTGCAACAAGGGACCACGCGGGTCATCCACCGTAAAAATACGTGCCTTGCTCTGGTCTGCAACCACTACCCATTTTTTAGACATAATATCTCCTCATACGCCTGCATCATTTCTGGAACCGCTTTCACCTTGAGAACCCTGCTGGTGGCCACCATGCCCTCCTTCCACAAGGGGAACAAAGGCCACGCCCAGCACGGTTTCTGTTTCCGTTTTACCTTGCTCGTCCTTTTTGAGCAGCACCAGTTCCTGGTGGCTGTAGGGCAAACCGACCGGAATCACCATCCTGCCGCCCGGCCTGAGCTGCTCGACCAGTGCGTCGGGAATGTAGGCGGCAGCCGCTGTGACAATAATGCCGTCATACGGCGCGTGTTCCGGCCACCCCTGGTAACCGTCACCGGTACGCATTTCGATATTGCGGTACCCCAGTCTCCTGAAAATGTCCGCCGCAATCACACCCAGTTCCTCAACGACCTCGACCGTATACACCTTGCTGCACAACTGCGACAGTATGGCGGTCTGGTAACCGGAGCCGGTGCCGATTTCAAGAATACGGTGCCCGGGCTCGGGTGCCAGCAGGTCTGTCATCAGAGCCACGATATAGGGCTGAGAGATCGTCTGGCCGTAGCCGATGGGTAAGGGGCCATTTTCAAAGGCAGCTCCCCTCATCTCGGGCGGCACAAAGGCATCACGCGGCACCTTGCGCATGGCTTCCATCACCCGCGGGTCGAGCGTATCCTTGCCGATCAGGCTGTGCGTGTAACGCACTTCGGCATTGATATCATCGATCATATCCTGCTGATTATTCTGCATCTCAGGTGCCCTCCTGCCAGGAGGAAAGGTATCTTTCCTGTTCACGTGTCAGGGCGTCGATCTGTATCGCCATTGCCCCCAGCTTGAGACGCGCTACTTCCTGATCGATTTCCCGGGGTACTTCGTGCACACGGTTATCCAGCCGCTGCGCCCGGGTTGCCAGGTGTACTGCACATAACGCCTGGTTGGCGAAACTCATGTCCATGACAGCTGAAGGATGTCCTTCCGCCGCAGCAAGATTGACCAGGCGCCCTTCCGCGAGCAGGCGGATCTGCCGCCCGTCGGGGAGCCGGTATTCATCGACCGATGCCCTTGGTCGGTGTTTGTCCGTGGCCATGGCCTCCAGTTCGGGAATGTTGATCTCGACGTTGAAATGACCGGAGTTTGCCAGCACACAACCGTCCTTCATGACCTCGAAATGTGCCCTGTCGACAACATGTTTGTCCCCGCTGGCCGTGACAATAAAATCCGACAGTGCAGCCGCTTCGCGCAACGGCATAACCCGAAAACCGTCCATGGCCGCCTCCAGCGCCCGCAGGGGTTCGACTTCGGTCACGATAACGCTGGCACCGTGCCCCTTGGCACGCATGGCGATACCCCGGCCACACCAGCCATAGCCGACCACGGTAAAGGTCTTCCCGGCAATCAGGATATTGGTTGCACGGATGACACCATCCAGGGCGCTCTGACCGGTTCCGTAACGGTTATCGAAAAGGTGCTTGGTCATGGCATCGTTCACCGCGATGACCGGAAAGCGCAGTGCACCCTTTGCTGCCATGGCACGCAGGCGGATAACGCCGGTAGTGGTTTCTTCGGTACCTCCCAGCATGTTATCCACCAGCTCAGGGTGGGACTGGTGGATCCGGCTCACCAGGTCAGCGCCATCATCCATGGTGATAAGCGGTTGATGGTCCAGCACCGCATCGATGTGCCGGTAATAACGTTCCGTCGACTCACCGCGCACAGCAAAGACAGGTATACCATAATGCTCGACCAGCGCAGCGGCCACATCGTCCTGGGTGCTGAGCGGATTGCTGGCACATAACACAACCTCCGCACCTGCCGCCTTGAGCGTACGCGCCAGGTTAGCGGTTTCCGTGGTGATATGCAGGCACCCGCTTAAACGAATACCCTTCAGCGGTTGCTCCCGGCTGTAGCGTTCCATGAGTTCACGCAGTACCGGCATTTCCTGCCACGCCCACTCGATACGCCTGCGACCCGCTTCTGACAATGCCGGATCTGCAATATCGCAATCGTCAGGGCGTGTCATCCGTTGAGATTGCATTGTCACATCGTTGCTCGCTATAACGGGTCAGGCGGCAAAGTCACGCAACCTGACCGGCATCCGTTTCGCCCCCCAGTCTCCGGGTTTTTCCTCGAATACACCGGCACAGGGTGTTCCGCAGGATACACATTTTCCATCCGCGGTCAGGTTCCAGTCGGACAGCACATACCAGTCACGCCCGATCAGCTTTTCACCGCACTTGTGGCAATAGGTGCTGTCACCCGCCTCGTTATGCACATTGCCCGTGTAGGCATAGCGCACGCCATTTTTCATGGCAATTTCACGGGCGCGTATCAGGGTCT
>JALVCM010000221.1 GCA_027010005.1 Thiohalobacter sp. | reverse complement strand
GCAACCGGGCCAGGGCTGCGCGGAACCTGGGCATCGACCGCAGCACACTCTGGCGCCGCATGCATCGTCTGAAGCTGATCTGAATGGCGGGTGCTGCCGGCCAGTGCTTGATAGTTATATTAGATATTGCTAATATATCGGCCAGCTAGTTCCGTATCAATGGAGTCAGACATGTTTCTGGATGCATTTACCCTCAGTGGCGCTGTGATAGTCGTTGTGATGATAGCCGTGACCCTGCTTGCATCGGGTTGCTGTAAAAACCCGTCATAACGCCCTATTCCGCATCACTCTCATCGAGCACACTTCTGATACGACGTGCCAGGTCTGTTTCACGATAGGGCTTGTTCAGCAACTGCGCAGAAAATCGTGCCAGGCCGTTGTGCGCTACGGTCTTTGAGGTATAGCCCGACGTCAGTAACACTTTTATACCCGGTCTCTTTTCTGTTGCCTGTTGTGCAAATTCATAACCATTCATACCGCCGGGCATCACAACATCGCTGAATAATATATCGACCGGCTCATCGCTTTCCAGTATTTGCATGGCCCCGGGAATATTTTCTGCTGTAAAGGTCCGGTATCCCAGCCTGGTCAGATACTGGTCAGCGAGCCGCAACAGATCAGGTTCATCATCGACAATCAGGACAGATTCACTGCCCCCCGGCAAGCTGGCCGTATCGACCCTGTCGCTGTCATCAAACTGTTCCTGGCCACTCGCACAGGGAAGATACAAACGAACTGTCGTTCCGACACCGATCTCTGAATATACCTTGACGTTACCCCCGTAACGATTTGCGAAACCGTACACCATCGCCATGCCCAGGCCAGTACCCTTGCCTTCCGGCTTGGTGGTAAAAAAGGGCTCAAACACACGCTCAAGTGTTCGCTCATCCATACCGGCACCGGTATCACTGATCATAACCTGTACATAATCCCCGGGTGTAACGCCGGGGTTTCTCACCGCATAATCGGCATCCAGTCGCCGGTTGGTTGTTTCAATCAGGAGTTTACCACCACCCGGCATGGCATCACGGGCATTGATTACCAGATTCAGAATGGCATCCTCGAACTCCCCGGCATTGATTTCGGTTTTCCATAACCTGTCCGAAAGGAAATACTGCACATCGATTTCAGGTGTAACCGAACGTGAAACCATGGTTTCGAGGTCTTTCAGCAGTACATTAAGATCAACAACCGTTTTTTCCTGGCCCTTCTTGCGAGAAAATGTCAGCAACTGCCGTGTAAGGTCCATGCATCGCAGTGTTGCTCTGGAGGCAGTATCAATCCACCTGGCAGATTTTTCGTCATTGGCTACTTCATTTTTCAGAAAATCCAGGTAACCGATAACAATACCAAGCTGGTTATTGAAATCGTGTGCGATACCGCCGGAGAGCTGACCAATGGCTTCCATTTTCTGGGAACGTCGCAGGGCTTCTTCCATCATGACGCGATCAGTGATGTCCTGCACGGTGCCCTGGGAGCATAACGGGTTACCCGCATCGTCATACAAGGTCCTGCCAAGTTCCTGGATATATTTTATCCGGCCGTCCGGCATCTGCAGACGATGATCGATACTGTACGGTGTTTTATTTTCGACAGAGATTTTATAGGCAGTGGCTACTTTTTTTCTGTCATCCGGGTGTACCGCTTCAAGAAAAGTCTCAAATGTAATGTCTTTTTTCTGCGGGTTAATCTCGAAAATACAGTAGGTTTCTTCAGACCACCATAGTGTATCGTTGACCAGGTCCAGCTCCCAACTGCCTACATGCGCGATACGTTGTGCTTCCGCCAGGCGTTGCGCACTTTCCCTGACAACAATTTCAGCATTTCTGGCCTGGGTGATATCTTCGGCAATCCCTGCAACACGAACAACCTTCCTGTCTGCATCACGCACCGGGTAGGCCCTCGCCTTGATCCAGCGTACCTCCCCGTCAGGCTTCTGAATCCGGTATTCCCGGAAATTAACACAGTCACCGAAGGCATCAAGGTCAGCGGGAATATCTGCCAGTACCTGTTCCCGGTCATCCGGATGGACTATTTCAAGCCACAAACGGGGGTCCCGGTAGAGGGCCAGGGCCGACTTTCCCCAGTATTTCTCAAATGCCGGACTGACATAAAATACTTTGCGCCAGTCCGGTGAACCCAGCCAGAACACCTCATTGATGTTCTCCGCCAGTTGCCGGAAACGCTGCTCACTGTCATACAGGCGATGCTGTTCCATGCTGATACGCCTGGCCATTTCATTGAAACTTTGCGCCAGCCTGGCCAGCTCACCCTTCCCTTTCAGGTCAACCGGCTCAAACTGTCCTTCGGACATCTTCTTGCTGGCGCTGCGCAGTACCTCCAGGGGGCGACTGACGAAATGACGAAACATCAACCACACCAGCAGGGTGGCCAGCAACAACAATGGTGACATAACTGACATATCCGCGACCAGCAGATCACGCACACTCTGCCTGGCACGGGTCAGGTCAAAAAGAAAGTAAATCTTTCCCATTTGCAGATTTCCCAGGCCATCGGCTTGTCCGGGCAGGGAAACAGGCAGGGTTGCATGAATATTGTCCCCCCTGTCGTCCAGGTGAATATCAAGGTGAAAGTTGCTTTCCGAAGATCCATGCCCGTAAACAAGCCGTTCATAGCCAGGCAGCTTTTTCGCAGACTGACCTCGCCATTCATAGTGGTTGGCCAGCAACACCTGGCCACGATGATCGATAACCGCCAGCACCCGCAAGTCAGGGTTGAGCGCATATTGACTGATCAGAAACTGTGCCTCACCGACATCACCCCGCAAGAGTTCGTGACTGACATTGACCTGCAGGCTGGACAAGGTGTCACGCCACAGGCCCAGTTGCTGTTGCTGGGTGCGTTCGACAAGATGCCGGTACTGAAGACCGATCCATAACAACAGCACCAGACCAAGCAGCAGGGCAATAAAAACAGGGAACCAGATGCGCAGGTTAAGGGTACGCATGTCAGAGGGATTCCGCTGGCAGGAAGTCTGGCTCGATCATGCCGGATATCTTCACCCCGTCACGCAGTAACCCGGCACGGTGCATGACAACAATCAACTCACGGGCAGTTTCCTCCAGGGGGGGTGGATCTCCATTCAACAGCCACCGGTTTTCTGCAAGATCCGGAATCTCCAGGCCTTCAAACAGGTTTTTCATCTGTTCCGGCCTGACTCCGTAAATCGGTGCTGTACGTTGATTGGCGTCTTCGGGATGTCCGTGACGGTAGGCCAGTGCAGCGAAATGTGCACGAACAAGCTCTCGAAGCCGAGGTCCATAGCCTGTTGTAACTTCATGACGCGCCACCAGCACGTCTACAATCCGGTCAGGAATCTGGCGGCTGTCAAACAACTGGATTGCGCCCTGCGCAAGAAGATGACTGCGCACAGGCTCGAGTGTCACCACCGCATCTACCGTGCCAGACAGGTACACGCTCTCGTGCTCATCCACACCGGCGAATTTCAGGATTACGTCTTCAGGCTGCAGCCCCGCCGTCTGGAGTGCACCATCCAGGAGAATGGCCCCTACTGCAGTATTTTCCACAGCGATGGTCTTGCCACGTAACTGATCGAGGCTTTGGATGGGCGGGCGTGCCAGCAATACATCGCCACCTGCTGACACATCCATAACCAGTAGTACCTGCAGGTCCACACCGCGTGCGCGGGCGGCAAGCACCTCATCGAGGGTCAAACAGGCTGCATCGAGTGCCCCGGTCGTAATAGCCTGTATCACGGTTGTTGCTGAAGGCAACTCTACCAGGTGAATGGATTGTTTCGGGTAGAGACCAAGGCTGCGAGCGAGATAGAGACTTTCATAACCGGGCCAGATATTGCTGCCTACACGTAACGGCTCATCCAGGGACCGGCTGCAACCACCTGAAACCAGCAAGAGAACAACCATGAGCAAATATCTTGCGTTATACACCCTTAATACCTGTTTCCTGCTATCGCCTTCCCTGAAGCTGACGCTACTCTGGCACCCGTGGTATTTCAAGTCATTACGATCCAAATAATATGGCTATAAGTCTATAAAGATTAAATCTGCCTGACCTGAACTGGAAACAAATTATCCCGTGTTACGAGCTACACCTGTCCTGAACCACTTGTGCAGCTCCATCACAACCAGCACTGACAGTGTAAGCAACAACAACCCGGCCCAGTGTTGCAGGGACACCGGCTGTATACGTAAGACATCCCGCAGGCCGGGCGTATACATGGCACCGATATGGACCAGCTGCGCGGCCACCGTACCAAACAGCAGCAGCGGGTTTCTCAACGGGCTGTGCCTGAAAACCGAGCGGGTTTCAGAGCGGCTGTTGAATACGTGGACATTCTCAAACAACACCATCAGCAACAGTGTGCCGTTGCGTGCCTCATCGACTGTCAGGCCTCGCCCGAGTAACCACTGGTAAAGCGCAAAAGCCATACTGCCGATAACCAGTGCGGAGATAACGACCCGCTCCACCATCAGGCGATTGAACACGGCCTCCTGCGGTGGCCGTGGTGGCCGGCGCAATTCATCACCCTCGCCCGGTTCAAAGGCCAGCGCAACATCCTGTATGCCGTTGGTCACCAGGTTGAGCCACAACAGTTGAACCGCAAGCAGGGGTAACGGCTGGGCGGTTAACAGCGCCAGGGTAAACAGCACCAGCTCGGCTGCACCGGTTGATACCAGCAGGAATATCACCTTGCGCACATTGGCGTAGGCAATACGCCCTTCCTCGACACCCGCCACGATGGAAGCAAAGTTATCATCGGTAATAATCATGTCCGCACTTTCACGTGCAACATCGGTCCCGCTGCGGCCCATGGCAATGCCTACCTGCGCGGCATGTAGTGCCGGTGCGTCGTTCGCGCCGTCACCACTGACTGCGACAAAGTGCCCCTGCCGCTGCAATGACTTCACAATATCCAGTTTCTGGTGTGGTTCGACACGGGCGAATACCCGCGCATCGCGTATCAGGTGGTCTACCGTGCTGTCATTTTCCGCCTGGCGCAACTGCGGCCCGGTCACCAGTTGTTCGTCGTGCTGTACCAGCTCCAGTTCACGTGCGATAGCCAGTGCAGTCTGGGGGTGGTCACCGGTCACCATCGCCACCTCGATACCGGCCCGCCGGCAGGCGGCAACCGCAGCCCTCGCTTCGGGGCGCAACGGATCAATCATCCCGACCAGTCCGAGCAGCGTCAGGTCGTGCAGGTGCTCGCCGGAAAAGCTGTCGATACTGTCTGCATCGACCGGGCCGTCTGCGATTGCCAGTACGCGAAAGCCCTGTCTGGCCAGCCTGTGCGCCTGGTTTTCTATCAGCGAGGTATCAATCGGCACATCGCCTTCAGTCGATACCATCCGGGTACACATCGGCAGTACGCGCTCCACTGCACCCTTGACGGACGCCCGTGGTTTACCCTCCACCCGGTTAAGGCTTGCCGCGTACATCCGGTCGGATTCGAAGGGGATAAGAGCCAGCTCAGGATACGCATCGAGCATATCCTCGCGGATAAAACCGGCCTTGTGTGCCAGTGCCAGTAACGCCACATCCACCGCATCCCCGTGCCAGGTCCAGCTACCGTCGCGGTGCCCAAGAAAGGCTTCACTGGACAGTACAGCCGCCTGGCAGAGGCGTTCGAGCAGGACCTCCTCCGCGGCGGTCGGCACACCACGCGGCGCCAGGATCATACCTTCCGGGATAATACCCTCACCGGTGACGTCCCACGGTTCCAGCCCGGGGAACAGGATGCGCCGGGCCGTCAGTTGATTGACCGTCAGGGTGCCGGTCTTGTCGGTGGCAATAAAGGTACAGGAACCCAGTGCTTCCACTGCGACCAGCCGGCGGATAATCACATGACGCTTCGCCATACGGTGCATGCCCGTCGCCAGCGCCACCGTCAGCGCTACCGGTAGACCTTCGGGAATAGCCGATACCGCCAGAGCCACCGCCAGCAGGAATACATCGCTGTAGGACATACCCTGCCAGAGCGCAACCGCCGCCATCATCACAGCCGCCACGCCGATGACAATCGCAACGAAACGAGTAAAGCGTTCCATGCGCACCACCAGCGGCGCCTGGCCCAGTGCCTGACCGAGCACATCCGCTGCAATGTGGCCAAGTTCAGTTGCCAGCCCGGTTGCGACAACGACACCGCGGCCACGGCCACGTGCAACCAGTGTGCCGGCAAACGCCATATTATGTCGCTCGGCCAGTACTGTACCGGTGCCCAGTACCGCTGCGTGATCTTTCAGAACCGGCAGTGACTCACCGGTAAGCAGCGACTCGTCTACCTCGAGATCATTTGTACCCAGCAGGCGCAGGTCAGCCGGGATACGGTCACCGGAGTCCAGTAACACAATGTCTCCGGGTACCAGGGCAGTAGCGTCGATTTCGTAGGTATCACCATCACGCAACACCCGGCAGCGTGTGGCGACCAGGTCCTTCAGTGCGGTGGCTGCACGCTGTGCAGAATATTCCTGTAGCGTTCCGATGATCGCATTGATCAGCAGGACGGCAGCAATAAAAACCGCATCCGACCCGTGCCGGATAAACAGTGACAGCACAGCCGCCGCCAGCAATACATAGATCAGCGGGCTGGTAAACTGGCGCAGGAAAACCTGCAACAGACCAGGTGGCCGTGGTTTGGGGAGTTCATTGGGACCGTAGGTTTCAAGTCGTGCGGTGGCTTCCGACTGTGCAAGACCATGCCGTGAGGCGTGCAGGAGTTCAAGAACCGCCTCGGCAGATTTTGCATGGGGTGCAGGCGCAGAATCCATCATTGCACCTGTTGTATCGCAACCGGACGGGCGATACAACGTTTAATGGCGTCAGTTCGATTTCTTCACGAATTTTGTCAGGATCACAATCTGCTGCCCGCTGACCTTGCCTTCGATCTGTTCCGGGTTATCCGCCACCAGGCGGATACCACGAACCGCTGTACCCCGCTTGGCCGTGAAATTCGCACCCTTGACGTCCAGGTCTTTAACCAGGGTAACCGTATCGCCGGCCTCGAGCACAGCGCCATGACTATCGACATGCCTGACGATATCCTCGTCAGCTTCTTGTGCAACACCGGCCCTGGCCCAGTCCAGCATATCTTCATCCAGGTAGAGCATATCGAGCAGATCCTGTGGCCAGCCCTCGGCGCGCAGGCGTGTAAGCATGCGCCATGCCATTACCTGCACCGCCGGCACCTGGCTCCACATGCTGTCGTTCAGGCAACGCCAGTGATTGGGATCGGCCTTGTCCGGGTCTTCAATCTGCTCGCGGCAGGTTGCACAGACCAGGATACACTTGTCTGCGCTGTCACCCGCATCAGGCGGAACAGCATAGACATCGAGATCACCGGTTGCCGTACATAATTCACATTTTGATTCGCTACGTTCCTGTAGTGCCTGTTCAATACTCAAGTCGCCCACCCGGTATTTTTATCGATCCACTTCAGACTGATCCAGTACCAGAACGTGATTGGCACCATCATCGCAAACCAGCTCCAGTCCTTGATCAGGAACAGGCTTGCAACCCAGTCATGGCCGGCAAGTATTCCGGCCCAGGGAACGGTGTACAGGGTAAATAATACACTGGCCCGGATCAGTATCAGGGCGCCCTTCCGCGTTGAAATACTCGAAAATGCCAGAAAAACCCACAGGGGCATATTGTCAGTTTTTTCCATTACATTCCTGTCCCGTATTTTTTGTACATTTTAACCCAGAGCCTGACCAATTTCTCTCAAAAATTCGGGGTGGCCTGTCAACCGGCCGTCCTCCCGTGCGTTGAAACCAGGGAAAACCACCCAAACGGAGAACCGCCATGTACAAGAAAACAACGAGACGAAAGACCCTGGTCCGGACCGGTCTGGCCGGCATGCTGGCTGCCCTGCTGCCAGCTTCCATGGCACTGGCCGATGACGATATGTGCCTGGCCGGTGCCGAGCCATTGTTGAGTGTGGCTGATTTCACCGGGGACGGCCTGGTCGACAACAGGGACCTGCTGCTGCTGGGACGTGTCATACAGAACGATCGTTATGTCGCCTTTTATGACAGAAACGCCGATGGCCATATCAATGCGCGTGACCTGGACCTGGCCAACCAGGACCTGGGGAAAGTCAGCAGCGGTCTGGATCAGGACATCGCCAGGGTTTACTGGGGTACAACCCGTTACCGGAACCTCGGACAAGCCGCCCTGGACGGCTACGAACCCACAACCCAGGTCGTCGCAGGTCACGGGCGTCACTGGATGGAAGCCAGCCTGATGAAAGACGCGACCTATCCTGCCCTTCCGCAACTAAATGCACCCGCCGGCCTCAATTACGATGAAGAAGGCACACTACAGGCCGTGTTCTGGGGCCAGCCGACAGCCTTCCCGGTCGGCAGCCTGCCACCACCACAGATTTTTTCACAAGCACAAATGTGGCACGGACATAACCAGGCCTGTATCACCAACTACGGACTGATCAAGCAGGTGAAATACACCGAGAATATCGACCCGGCCCAGTGTGATCGGATCGGTGGTGAGTCAGGTACGTTTTATATGCTGCACCTGTGGCTGTACCGGTTGAATCCAGACGGTGCGTTTGCAATGACCCATCCCTGTGCCTGAGCACATTTTACAGTAGAACTGTTCCCGGTGCAGGGCACACCGCAACATTCACGGTGCCCTGCCCGGGAACAGGAACATTTCCATCTCACCACATCTTGCGAACTCCTGATTTCTCCCTGTCGATTTTCCTGCCGGTCAGGTTATCCCATAAGTGGATACCCGCGATTCTTTCAACCCAGGTGGTTGGTACCAGGAACGTATCGAGTGATTCGCCAGATTCCTCGTTGGGCAAAACAAATGACCACATATTCAGCGCCCCCTTGTTATTCTCCGTTAACACAGACTTGAAATAGGCGTGGGGCACCGGGATAGTCACCTCGTTCTCGTCTTCATCACCAATACATTCGACCGCCTTGTCAAAATAGAATACCGGCCCGCAAATCACATAGGTTTCGAGTATTTTCGGTTTTGCATTCAGTCGCCTGACTTCAGCTTCCAGATCACTCCATACTTCCCGGTTGAAACGGGGCTTCTGGGGAGACATGTTGGATAAAAGAAAGGTTTCGCTATTCTGTAATTCAGTTTCTTTTTTATCAGCGCTTGCAATCAGGTGACCACGGTCATAACCCGAGCCGGCATAATCCACAAGGTCAGCCCGGAATGCTGGTGGAATCCGGTAATCCGGCCGGAAGTTATCGGAACGTTCAAGACCGGGGTTATCAGGGTCCACGATTTCCAGGGCCCACTTTGCCTGACGGAAGTAATACGAATAACCCAGTACATAGTGCCGGTTAAACACCACCTGGTCTGCGGCTGGCATGCCGTATCGGACTTCGCGCCGGGTGTCGGGTATCTCCATAGGCTTACACCATCATGATCAGACAGCAGCTGATAAGGCCAACCGTCGTTAACATTCCCCTCTCCCTTTGGAAAACGGGCTTGAAACTCGCCGGGACGGGCACCATTATGCGGTGTATCCTGTCCACTGGCTACCGCAATGCGCCCGCCAACCCGATGAGGTCGCAATGAACAAGAGCACTTTCAATGTCGGTAACGACAAGCCACAGATCGAGATCAACAAGCCACCCGAGCGCAAGTTCTGGCAACGCCCCGACTTCACACTGTGGGTGTACATCATCTTCCTGCTGGTATCCTTCTACCTGTGGCAGGGCTACAGCGAAGTACGCCGGGCCGAGATTCCCTACAGCGAATTCCTCGAACACGTCGACAAGGGCGAGGTGGCCGAGGCCATCGTCACGGACAAGGTCATTACCGGCACCCTCACCATCAAGGAACCAACCAGCCTGGAACCGAAGCGCTTTGTCACCGTGCCCCTGTGGAACACCGACCTGGCGAAAGACCTGAAGGACCACGGCGTCACCTACACGGTACGCTCGAGTGATAACTGGCTCACCAACTTCTTCCTCAACTGGGTGCTGCCCTTCGGGCTGCTGTTCCTGCTGTGGGGCTGGATGGCTCACCGCATGGGCGGCATGGGCCGCAACTTCCTCAACATCGGTAACAAGGTACGTATCCATTCCGAGGACGACGTCAAGGTCAACTTCGACGACGTCGCCGGTGCCGAAGAAGCCAAGCAGGAACTGGCCGAAACCATCGCCTTCCTCAGGGACCCGACGCGTATCCAGCGCCTCGGTGGCCACATGCCCAAGGGCGTACTGTTGATGGGTCCGCCGGGCACCGGCAAGACCCTGCTGGCACGTGCCGTGGCTGGCGAGGCAAAGGTGCCCTTCTTCAGCATCAGCGGCTCCGAGTTTATCGAGATGTTCGTCGGCGTGGGTGCGGCGCGAGTACGCGACCTGTTCGAACAGGCACGCAGCAAGGCACCCTGTATCATCTTTATCGACGAACTGGACGCCATCGGCGGTGCCCGCGGCATGGGCCCGGCCATGGGCGGGCACGACGAGCGCGAACAGACCCTCAACCAACTGCTCACCGAGATGGACGGCTTTGATCCCTCTGTGGGCGTGGTCGTGATGGCCGCCACCAACCGGCCGGAGATCCTCGACAAGGCCCTGCTGCGCGCCGGCCGTTTCGACCGCCAGATCGTGGTCGACAAGCCCGACCTTGAAGCACGCGAAGCCATCCTGAAAGTACACACCCGCGACATGACACTGGCCAACGATGTCGATCTGCGTGTGGTGGCACAGCGCACACCCGGGTTCGTCGGTGCGGACCTCGCCAACATCGCCAACGAGGCCGCCATCCACGCAGTACGCCTGGACCACGACGCCGTCACCATGGAAGACTTCGAGGCGGCCATCGACCGCGTCATCGCCGGCCCGGAGAAAAAACACCGCGGCCTCGGCGCCGAGGAGAAAGAACGCGTAGCCTTCCACGAATCCGGCCACACACTGGTGGCCCTCACCGTGCCGACCGGTGAACCGGTGCACAAGGTCTCCATCATCCCGCGTGGTGTGGCGGCACTGGGCTACACCCTGCAACTCCCGGTGGAAGAGAAGTTCCTGTCTACCGTGAGCGAACTCAAGGACCAGATCGCCATCCTGCTGGGCGGCCGGGTAGCCGAGGAAATTATCTACGGTGATGTCTCCAGCGGCGCCTCCAACGACCTGGAACGTGCCACTGAAATTGCCCACTCCATGGTCACCCGGCTCGGCATGAGCGACAAACTGGGGCCACTCACCTTCGGCAAGCACCAGCAACTGATGTACCTGGGCGTGGAACAGGAAGAACGCAACTACAGCGAGGAAACGGCCCGCCAGATCGATGAGGAAGTGCGCTCACTGGTGGAAGAAGGCCACCGGCGTGCACAGGAGATACTTACCTCTCGTCGCAAGGCCCTGGACGCACTGTCAGCACGGCTGCGCGAAAAGGAAGTCATGGATGGCGAGGAAGTCCTGCAGGTGATTCGGGAGGTTGAAAATGAAGGCGCAACAGTGGCTGAGGGTTGACAAAGCCCCGCAT
>JALVCM010000220.1 GCA_027010005.1 Thiohalobacter sp. | reverse complement strand
ACCGATAGAGCGCGATTCCTGCGGTTTTAAAAATTCGCGGGAAAAGGGTTCCAGGTCCACTTCCAGCATCCATTCCGGTGTCTTGCTCCCGTCCACCAGTCTTTCCTTGAAACGCAGGTACTGGCTGACCACGATCTCCTCAGCCTCGATGGTTTCCAGGTGGATGCGCAGGTAGAGCCAGCGGCCGATGCGTGGCCGCAGGGCCAGGTAAAACCATTGTGCATCCAGTGCAGCTTCCTGGCTCATTTGAAGAATGTTACCCAGTGGCGTATGCCGCAGGTCCTTGTTGCCGTTGACCTCGCAGAGTGCCTTTAGACCATCCAGCAGATCGGTGCGCAACAGAAAAGGTCGACCGATGGCAACAAAATGATGTAACACACGGTGTGCATGATTGCGCTCCTCGTCAAGATAGGTGACAAGTGCGTCAAACAGTTTGAATGGATTGGCCTGGTTCACATCAAATTCCAGCGTTGTCTGAATACAGTATAGAAGTCCCGGTGTTCGGGCGTGGCGCCACGAATACCGACAATCGCACTGGCGAAGGTCTGTGCGCGCTCCAGGGTCTCTTGCAGGTCCCAGTCGTTTAACAGCCCCAGTATCATCACGGCGGCGAATGCATCGCCGGCTCCGACAGTGTCTGTCAGCTTGTCGGTCGCAGGGGGCTTAACCTGAAGGGTACGGCCTGTACTATCGTACGCCAGTGCACCCTCTGCGCCCCGGGTAGTGATCAGCAGTTCCAGTCGATGGGCCTGCTGTAACGCCACCGCGCGTTGCTCCAGGGTACTGCCTGCGGGCACCAAGGTTTCCAGTTCTTCATCGTTGAGCTTGACCCAGCGGGCGGCATCAAGACGGCTGTCAACCTCCTCCCGGCTCCACCACGGCGGGCGCAGGTTGATATCGACAAATACCGGCACGTCCAGCTTCGCATGCAGGCGGTCCAGCGCCTGGCGTGACACCGGACAGCGCAATGCAAGGCTGCCATGGTAAAGCAGTGCGGCATCCTGGATCGGTGGCAGGTTGTCGGCGGCAATGAAATCCCAGGCACGCTGTTCGACAATGTCATAGTGAGGTTCATTGTTTTCTATGCTGACTTCCACGGTCCCGGTCGGGTGTGCCGAGTCGAGCTGCAAGCCGGCTGTATCCATATGCCAGGCTTGCATGGCTTCACGAATACGTCGCCCCAGCGCATCATTGCCGACCCGGGAGATCAATACCGGTTGTGCACCAAAGGCATTCAGGTGCCAGGCAACGTTGAATGGCGCACCACCAAGAACGACCTCCCCGTCAGGAAAATGGTCAAACAGAACTTCGCCAAACAGCACCGGGCGTCCTGTCAGTGACGTGTTCATGCGTGCTGATCGCTGCCAAGCCGCTCAACGAAAGCGGGATAAAAGTGCGCCATGCCCTCCAGTATGCCGGCACTGTAGTTTCCGTTCATACCAAGAAATCCTCCTTCGGCAATATACAGGGCATCGGCGTGGCCGGCTGTTACAGCCTGCGCCTGTGCTGCTTCCATAACTTCAACGCCTGCATTGGCAACCAGTACCGAGGGAATCGCGCTCGACAGGACCGGAAGGTCGTTACCACTGTCGCCGGCAAACAGGGTTTCCGTGATATCGAATCCTGTTTGTGTGGCAAGGAACTCTATGGCGTGCAGCTTGGTAGCGCAGGCCGGCAGTACGTCGAGAAGGCCGATGGCGGCCGGTTCATCAATACTCCAGGTGAGGCTTGCACGGACATTCCGCTCTGCCAGCCGAATCTGCATGACCGCCAGCAGGGCTTCACGGTCTGCATCCAGCGGGACATAGAAGCTGAGCTTGTGTGTATTCTGTTTGCTGGTTTCCTGTAAGCGTAGTTCCGGCAGGTCCCGGAACAGGTCACGCAGTTGTTGCCAGCTTATGCCCGCCCAGTCGTTGTCGATTTCATTTTCCCACTGTGGCCAGGGTTGCCAGTCGCCCTGTGCTATGTGATAGATGCGTGTACCGACATCGGTGATGGCATAGTCGGGCTGCGGCAACCGGTAGTTATAGATGGCGTCTTCCACCAGTGCACGATGACGGCCTGTCACGTAGGCCAGGGTAATTTCCGGCAGCTGTGCCAGCCTGGTAAAATATTTTCTGGCGGCAGCGGACTCTGGCTGTCCACCATTGGGCAGCAGGGTGCGGTCAAGGTCGGTGCACAACAGCAGGCGCCTGTTCATTGATTGATCACAGTTGTGTCACGCGGCAGCGTGCAGCTGTCGAAGAAGTCGTAGTGGT
>JALVCM010000219.1 GCA_027010005.1 Thiohalobacter sp. | reverse complement strand
CGCAGTGCGTCGAATTCGCGATAGCCGACGTGTTGCAGCATCAGGCCTACGCCACCATTCCGGGTGTGTACGACATAGGCCGGCAGGCGGTGTTCGACAGGTCGGCCGCGTGTTTCGGCAACAAAGGAAATTTCCAGTCTCGCCTGTGGCGGAATACGTACACCCTTGAGATCAACGTACATCCCTTCCAGACTGATATTTCGTGTTTTTCCGTTGATGGTTCCAACGGGTGGATAGTGCAGGTTTACTTCAAGATCAATTTCGCGCCGTGAACTCCAGCGATGCTCGATGCCCATGTGGCATACCCTCCCTTTAGTGCCGGACGTGTACCGGTCCGGTGTTGTCTGGCAGTAACAAAAGCAAATTCAATGCCAAAGGGGACTTTGTTCAGGTGAATTGCCTGTCACACAATTGTCATAATCCTCGCGTACCCTGTGCGGATCATGACCGAACCATCCACCTCTAACAGCTATAAAGGCAGTTTTCACCTGCGGCTGCGCCTGTTCAGGGACCGCCTGACGCGCTGGCTGGTCGGTGCTGGCGGTGTTTCGGTAATAATCGCTATCCTTTTGATATTCTTCTATCTTTTATACATTGTTGCACCATTGCTCGAATCCCCCGAGATGCAGCGCGAGGCAGCCTACGCATTGCCGGAAGGCAATGAGGTGATTTATTTGTCGATGGAGGAGCAGGCGGAAATCGGTGCGGTAATTGACCGCAAGGGACGCGTGCGTTTTCTTTCAACAGCCGATGGTCACGAAATCAGCCGGGTGCAATTACCCGTTCCGGACACGGCCAGAATTGCCGGTTTTTCGGCGGCGCGTCCGAATTCCGGCATTGTTGCGCTGGGTTTCAGTAATGGCCAGGCGTTAGTGGTCAAGCTTCATTACCAGGTCAGTTTCCCGGGTGACCGGCGTGTTATAACGCCGGAGGTACAGTACCCGCTTGGCAAGGCACCGGTTGACGTCAATCTTGAAGGGGCTTCACTGGACAAGCTGGCGATTCAACAGGACGAATCATTTACCCTCGTGGCCTGGACACAGGGTGGCATGCTGTCGGTCATGCGGGCTTCCCCGGAAGAATCGCTGATGGAAGAAGATGCCGGCTGGACCTTCGAGCGCAGCAGCGGCTACACAGATATTGAAGACATTGTCAGCCTGCTGGTAGACCCCTCACAGCGTGACCTGTACCTGGTGAGTCGTGACGGTACCCTCGCCTGGTTCGATATTTCAGACTTGTCGCAGGCCCGGTTGCGTGAACAGATCAGGGTGACGGCAAAACACACCCGTGTGGTGTCTGCGGGTTTTCTGGCAGGCGGAAACTCCATCATGGTGGCCGATGACGATGGCACTATCAGCCAGTGGTTCCAGGTCAGGGATGAGGAGGGTGTCTCTCACCTTCAACAGATCCGCAGTTTCGACAATGAAGTGAGTACCCGGGCGCTGGTGCCCGAGTACAGTCGAAAAGGTTTCCTGGTTGCAGGCGAAGATGGCAGTGTTTCGATCTATCATGCGACTGCCGGCCAGCGGCTGATCCGGGAAACCGTTTCGGACGTGCCGCTCCGGCTGCTGGCGGTCAGTCCGCGCGCGGATGCATTGTGGGCGCTGAATGATGCGGGTCAGCTCGAATTCTGGCGCATCCACAACCCGCACCCGGAAGTGTCCTGGCGTGCCCTGTGGGGCAAGGTCTGGTACGAGGGGTATGACAAACCGGAATATATCTGGCAGTCGTCGGCGGCTGATAATGACTTCGAGCCGAAGTTCAGCCTGACCCCGCTGGCCTTCGGTACACTCAAGGCGGCATTTTACGCCATGTTGTTCGCCATCCCCCTTTCGATCCTTGGTGCCATTTTTACAGCCTACTTCATGGCGCCAAGGATGCGCCAGATGGTGAAGCCGACCATTGAAATCATGGAAGCCCTGCCCACGGTTATCCTGGGTTTTCTGGCCGGGCTGTGGCTGGCGCCACTGGTGGAAACCCATTTGCCCGGTCTGTTCGCCATGTTGCTGTTGATGCCCTTGCTGGTGCTGGCCACAGGCTGGCTGTGGCATTGCCTGCCACAGCGTGTCACCGGCCGCATCTCAACGGGCTGGGAAGCTGCGTTACTGGTACCGGTGATACTGGGTGCAGGGTATTTATCACTGGCGGTGAGTCCCTTGCTGGAACAATGGCTGTTTGGGGGAGACATGCCGGCCTGGTTACAGCATGAAATGGGGATCGGGTTTGACCAGCGCAACTCACTGGTGGTGGGTATGGCAATGGGTTTTGCCGTCATTCCAACCATTTTTTCGATTGCCGAAGATGCAATTTTCAGCGTGCCACGGCACCTGACCAGCGGTTCACTGGCGCTGGGTGCGACCAGCTGGCAAACCCTGGTCCGGGTTGTGCTGCTGACCGCCAGCCCGGGGATTTTCTCCGGTGTCATGATGGGCGTGGGGCGCGCTGTGGGTGAAACCATGATCGTGCTGATGGCCACTGGCAATACACCGGTGATGGACCTGAGTATCTTCCAGGGTATGCGTACCCTGTCGGCCAATATTGCCGTGGAGATGCCCGAATCCGAAGTGGCGAGTACGCACTACCGTATCCTGTTCCTTGCCGCACTGGTACTGTTCCTGTTCACCTTCGTCTTTAACACCGGCGCCGAGCTGATTCGCCAGCGACTGCGTAACAAGTACAGCAGCCTGTAAGGTGAATAGCGCATGAGCAAGGAATTTGGCAGCTGGGTAAAAAGCGGGAAGCCATGGATATGGCTGAACGCTGCCGCAGTGTCCGCCAGTCTGATTATGGTGGTCGGCCTGCTGGGGCTGATCGCTGTAAAAGGGCTGTCACACTTCTGGCCTTCACCCCTGTGGGACATGCAGTACCGTATGCCGGACGGCAGCGTGCAACGTCTGATTGGTGAAATCAGCGAAACAGAACGGACTACTGTCGAACGCCTGCGCGAAGCGGGAGAACCGGTCGAGTCTTACGGTGAAGCCGTGGATATCGCGCGTTACCTCATCAAGACCGGTAACCGGGATATCTCCGGGCTGGATTTTCGCTGGATCAATGAGCCGGCCATTATCAGCCGCGAGACCCCGCATCAACTGGTCGAGCTGGAGCGCACCGAGTGGGGCAACTTCTACGGTTTCCTGCAGGATGTGCGTGAAGACGGGAAACAGGTCGCCGGGAAGGAGGCGGCGTGGCTCGAGTTACAGCCCCGGCTGGAACGGGTGCGGGACATCCGCAAGCTGATTCGTAAGCTGGAACGCAAGG
>JALVCM010000218.1 GCA_027010005.1 Thiohalobacter sp. | reverse complement strand
CTCGGCGTAGCGCGGCATGAGCTCGTCTTTCAGGTGCGCGACTTCACGGTCCAGCGTCAGTGACTCGATGGCCCGGTGTGCCTTGAGCATGATGGTACCGGCAGGTGTCTCGTAACAACCGCGTGATTTCATACCGACATAACGGTTCTCAACAATATCGTCACGGCCGATGCCGTTGTCGCCACCCAGCTTGTTCAGTTGTTCCATGACCTGGGCCGGACTCACGGCCTTGCCGTCGATGGCAACGATATCACCCTTCTCGTAGCTCAGCTCCACATAGGTCGGCGTATCCGGCGCCTTCTCCGGTGCAACCGTCCAGCGCCACATGCTTTCTTCCGGCTCGGCCCAGGGGTCTTCCAGAATACCGCCCTCGTAAGAGATGTGCAGCGAGTTGGCGTCCATTGAATAAGGTGACTTTTTCCCCTTCTTGAAGTCGACAGGGATATTGTGTTTTTCGGCATAGGCCATCAGTGTTTCACGCGAACTCAGATCCCACTCACGCCACGGCGCAATCACTTTCACATCCGGTTTCAACGCATAGGCACCCAGTTCGAAGCGTACCTGGTCGTTACCCTTGCCGGTGGCACCGTGTGAAATCGCGTCGGCACCGGTTTCGTTGGCAATCTCCACCAGACGTTTGGCAATCAGCGGACGGGCAATCGAGGTGCCGAGCAGGTACTCACCTTCGTAGATAGCGTTGGCACGGAACATGGGGAATACATAGTCACGCGCAAAGTCCTCACGCAGGTCTTCGATGTAGATTTCCTTCACGCCCATGGCCTGTGCCTTGGCACGTGCCGGTTCAACTTCCTCACCCTGGCCGATATCAGCGGTAAAGGTCACGACCTCGCAGCCATAGGTGTCTTCCAGCCATTTGAGAATAATGGAAGTATCCAGGCCACCGGAATAGGCAAGAACGACTTTGTTAACTTTTGACATAGGGAGCCTCTGATTAAATCGTCATTGCGAGGATGCCTTGACCCGAAGGGTAAGGTACCCGTAATGAAGCCCGTAGGGCTTCTATGGGCCAGAGCGACGCGGCAATCTCTAACAGACTGATTCCGTTGCATGAGATTGCCGCGCTTCACTCGCAATGACGTGATTACGCCTTCTTCTTCATCTTTGCGGTACGCCGTAACCGTGAACCCAGCCTGCGCGCCAGTTCACCAAACATCTCTGTCTGCGTCGGGTGTGGATGAATCGCATGACCTACCTGTTCCAGTGTCATGTTACCGGACACCATCATCACGGCTTCACCAATCAACGTATCCGCATGATCCGCCAGCAGGTGAACACCGACGATGCGCTGTGTCTTCTTGTCCGCCACGATCTTGATCATGCCGTGCAGCTCGTTGTTGATCATGGCCTTGGCGTCAATACTCATGGGCACCTTGGCTTCCACAGCATCGATGCCTTTGGCTTTCGCCTGCTCGATGGACAGACCGACAAACGCTGCCTCGGGGCGGGTAAAGATCACACCACAGTCCTTGTCCTGATCGTATGTCATGTCTTCGCCAAGGATGGTTGCCGCGGCAACACGGCCCTGTTGTGCGGCAGTATGTGCCAGCATCAGCCCGCCAATCACGTCACCTATGGCAAAGATATGCGGCACGTTGGTGCGGCAACGTGCATCGGCCTTGATAATGCTGTGCTCGCTGGCCACGCCCGCCTTGTCCAGGCCGAGGCCGTCCAGTACCGGGCGCTTGCCGGTACCCATAATGACGTAGTCGACTTTTGTGGTGTGTGCCTTGCCGTCACTGTCCTTGTACTTGACCGTAACCGCACCGGCCTTGCCGCTGATCCTGTCGATCTGCACCGAAGTGTGGACGGTCAGGCGCGGGTCATCGTTAAGCACACCGGTCAGGTGTTTGGCAATTTCCGGTTCCACTTCGGCGAGGATGCGATCTTTGGCTTCCAGCAAGGTGACGTTGGTGCCGAAGTCCTGGAAGATCTGTGCCATTTCCAGGCCAATGGCACCACCGCCGATAACAACCAGTTTCTTCGGCTGCTGTTCCAGCTGCCAGACGGTATCGGAGGTAAGCACACCACCGCCCTCGACCAGCCCTTCCACGGCACCGGGGATCGGTGGCACGAAAGGCGGCGCGCCAGTAGCGATGACGGCACAGCCAAAGGTAATGGTCTCACCCGCCGGCTTGTCGGCAGGCAAGGCGCGTGTGTGTGGATCATCCTGGTTACCGGATGTGTCGACCAGAACTGTATGATCATCGACGAAGCGACCAAAGCCCTGGATATACTTGATCTTCACACCCTTGTCGGTTTTCAGCGCCATGTCGCCACGGGTTTCCAGTACCTTGCGGCGGGTGGCTTCCAGCGCCTTCCAGTCCAGCTTCGGCTTGCCCGGGGTAATACCGAGGTGGCTGTCGTGCAGGCGGTCACGGATACGGTCCGCGGCGGCACGCCATGCCTTGGAAGGAATACAGCCGCGCCACAGACATTCGCCACCCGGCAAGGGTGAATCATTGATCATCGCCACCTTGAGGCCGTGCGCAACGAGGTCACGTGCGCAGTCTTCACCGCCGGGGCCACCACCGACCACGACCACGTCGTAATCCCAGTTGCCTTCCGGAATGGCGGGGCCACTCGGACCCATCCAGCTGTCAGGTTGTTCGATGAGTTCTTTCAGGGCATTGAGGTACAACGCCACTTCGGCACCGTTGACGACACGGTGGTCGGCGGTAATGGTGAACGGACTGCCCTGCTCGGTATTGGCCGAGATGGCCAGAATGGCGGCAATACCCGGTGTGGCGATGGCATCGAAATGACTGACGCCAAACATGCCCATGTTGGAAATCTGGAAGGTGGAACCACTGTACTCCTCCGGTTTCAGGCGGCGCTTGCGCGCACGCTCGACCAGGTCTTTCCAGTCTTCACCGAGTTCGTCCAGTTCGCGGCTTTCGCAGTGGCGCAGCACGGGAACCACCAGGCCGCCACCATCGGCAGACACAGCCATACCGATATCGACATTACTGCGTTCGACCAGCTTGTCCTGCGGCTGGTAGCACCAGTTCATTTTCGGGTATTGCTGCATTGCCATGGCGCAGGCTTTGGCGATGGTAACAGTGACAGAGGCACCCTGCGCCTTGGAAGCCTTGATCAGTGCGCCGAGTTTTATGTGCGCCGTGACGTGGAAAGTCGGCATACTCAGCGACGAGGTCATCGCATCACTGATGGCTTTTTCCAGCTTGTTCATGGGACGGCCATTACCCGGCACATCGACCTGAGGGAAACCGGCGGCAGCCGGTGTAGTGGCGGG
>JALVCM010000217.1 GCA_027010005.1 Thiohalobacter sp. | reverse complement strand
ATGGAGGCGTGATGTCTCTACTAACACACGTCATGCCGGCGCACATTTCAAGGGGTCAGAGTACTTGATATTTACGAATATCAAGTACTCTGACCCCTTGAAATGACGGTGATTAACTTGTCATTGCGAGCGCAGCGCGGCAATCTCTTTGGTCTGGCGCCAGATTTCAGGAGATTGCCGCGCTGCGCTCGCAATGACGAAAATACTTGAAGGAGAAGTTCGATGTCGATGGCCGATCGTGACGGTGTCATCTGGTATGACGGCAAAATGTGCCCCTGGCGTGAGGCGACCACCCACGTGCTCACACACACCCTGCACTATGGTATGGGGGTGTTCGAGGGCGTGCGCGCCTATGATGCCGAGCAGGGTACGGCGATTTTCCGCCTGCAGGATCATACCGACCGGCTGTTCCGTTCCGCACATATCCTGCAAATGCCCATGCCCTTCGACAAGGACACCATCAACCAGGCGCAGCTCGACGTGGTGCGCGAGAACGGTCTGAGTTCCGCCTACCTGCGGCCCATGTGTTTCTACGGCTCGGAAGGTATGGGGCTGCGCGCCGACAACCTCAAGGTACACGTCATTGTCGCGGCCTGGGAATGGGGGGCTTACCTGGGCAAGGACAATCTGGAAAAGGGTATCCGCATCCGCACCTCGTCCTACACACGCCATCATGTGAACATCACCATGTGCAAGGCCAAGGCCAACGGCAACTATATGAACTCCATGCTGGCGCTGCAGGAGGCACTGACCTGTGGCTACGACGAGGCGATGTTGCTGGATGCCGAAGGCTACGTGGCAGAAGGCAGCGGCGAGAATATCTTTATCGTGCGCAATGGCGTGCTGTATACCCCCGACCTGACCTCGGCACTGGAAGGCATCACTCGTGAAACCATCATGACGCTGGCGCAGGAGCAGGGCCTGGAGGTCCGTGAAAAGCGTATGACACGCGATGAAGTCTACGTGGCGGACGAAGCCTTCTTTACCGGTACGGCCGCCGAAGTAACGCCGATCCGTGAAGTGGACAACCGCACCATCGGTAACGGTGGCCGTGGCCCGATAACCGAAACATTACAGACACTGTACTTCGACCAGGTACACGGCCGCCGCGAGGATTATCCCGAGTGGCTGTCGCTGGTCGAATAAAACGGAGGACAAGACTATGCCCGCTCCCGATACCGCAGCGGATGCCGAGGCTGGCAAGCGTTACATCCCGGCCAATGCCGAGAACTGCTACGAAGTCACCCGGGATGATTTGCCGCTGCACTGCCCGATGGATGGCATGACCCTGTGGAACTCACACCCGCGCGTGTACCTGCCCATCGAGGCAACAGGCAAGGCGAAGTGCCCTTACTGTGGCGCTGACTATATCCTCAAAGACTGAGCAGCCGCTGACGGTCGGGATTATCTGTGCCGCACCGTGCCGCTGAACCCTTCGTCCTGTGGCGGTTCAGTGACGGCAAGCCGGGCCACGATGCACAGAGCCTGGGGCTGGTGCAGGCGCTGCAGGCACGCTGCACGGTGGATGTTCACGAACTGAAGGCTGACCGGCGGATGGCGGCACTGGGCGCCTGGCTGACGGGACATTACCCGGCAGGCCATGGCCTGCCGCGGCCGGATCTCCTGGTCGGTGCCGGTCACGCGACCCACTGGCACCTGCTGGCAGCACGGCGTGCCGCAGGAGGGCGCGCAGTCGTGTTGATGCGCCCCGGCCTGCCCGCCGGATTGTTTGACCTGTGCCTGATTCCTGAACACGACCATCCCGCTGCCGCCAGTCATGTGCTGGTGACAAGCGGTGTGCTGAATACGCAGAACAGGTCGCAGAAACGGTCGGCTGACCAGGGTCTGATATTGCTGGGCGGTCCATCGCCACACTATCGCTGGAAAGATGACGAGGTGCTGGCACAGATCAATGCACTGTTATCGGCACGACCGGAGCTGCACTGGCGCGTCCTGGTGTCGCGACGTACGCCGCAGTCATTTATGGCCCTGTTGCAGCAAAGCGCAGGATTGACCTTGTTATCAGACAGCTCTGTGACAGAGGCGCTGGCGACAGCCGCCGAGGTGCGGGTCAGCGAAGACAGTGTATCGATGATATATGAAGCGCTTACTGCCGGGGTCCCGACCGGGCTGCTGGCGGTTACACGGCGTGGCGGGACGCGTGTCACGGCCGGTGTCGATACGCTGGTGGCACGCGGCTGGGTGGCTGCACCCGGCAACTGGACTTCCCCTGCTGCGGCACCGCCACTCGACGAGGCGGGACGCTGTGCTGACTGGATCGTGGAACAATGGCTGAACATAAACTGACAATCCTGCAACTGTTACCGGCACTGGAGTCCGGCGGTGTCGAACGTGGCACGCTGGAAATCGCCCGTGGCCTGGTCAGGGCGGGGCATCGTTCACTGGTCGTGTCCGGGGGTGGCCAGCTGGTCAGCCGCCTGACCGGGCAGGGTAGCGAACATATCAATTTACCGGTCGGGCGAAAGTCAGTGTGGAGCCTGCGCCTGGTACCCCGTCTGCGTCGCCTGATGGTGGATGAAAAAATTGATATCGTGCATGCGCGCTCACGTCTGCCGGCCTGGCTCGCCTGGCTGGCGTGGCGTGGTCTCCCGCCAGGGCAGCGGCCGGGCTTTGTGACCACTGTGCATGGTCTGTATTCTGTCGGGCGTTACAGTCGCATCATGACCAGGGGTGAGCGGGTGATCGCTGTATCGGAATCGGCACGCCGTTACATTCTCGATAACTACCCGAAAACCGACGCTGCGCAGATTCGAGTGATTGAACGCGGCATCGATCCCGATGTTTATCCGTTCGGTTTTCGCCCCGGCGACTCATGGATCAGTCGCTGGTACCAGGACTACCCCTTTTTACTCGAACGCCAGGTGCTGACGTTGCCGGGGCGTATCACGCGACTGAAAGGGCACGTGGATTTCCTGCACATGCTGGCCGCCCTGGTGGAAGCCGGTCTGCCGGTTTATGGCCTGATAGTCGGTGGTGAAGATCCGCGTCACCGGGCCTACGCGGATGAACTGCAGCGTACCGTTGAAAAACTTGGCCTGGATGGACGGGTGACCTTTACCGGACACCGCATGGATTTGCGCGATGTGCTGTCGATGTCCAATCTCGTGTTCTCGCTGTCGCGCAAACCGGAATCATTCGGCCGTACCGTGTGTGAAGCCCTGAGTCTCGGTGTACCGGTCGTGGGCTATGACCAGGGTGGCGTTGGTGAGACGCTGGCGCGCGTCTATCCGCAGGGGCGTGTACCCGCCGGCAAT
>JALVCM010000216.1 GCA_027010005.1 Thiohalobacter sp. | reverse complement strand
ATCTTCCCCCTACAATAATCCTGTAGTCAGTGGCTGCGCAGCATGCGGTAGGCCTGAATTTTTACGGCGTCATTGATGACAAACCAGGCCAGGGCATAGGCCCAGATGCCCAGCGCATATTCCCAGCCAATAGGTGTGACGAATATACCGTAGACTGCAATCAGCGTACCAAGAATTTCTGTACCGAAAGTGGCGCCAAACAACAGGACGGAAGGGTAGGGGCGTTTCCAGAACCAGTCATCGATACGTGTGACATACAGGGTGCTGTGTCCGGCAATGATCAGTTTCAGGAACAGCAGTGTTTGAATCAGTTCCTCGGGCAGGCCGTTTTTCTGGAGAATATAGAAAAGCAGGAAGGATGAGATAACGCCCATTACCCCCAGCACACTTGATATGGTCAGTAGTTCGCTCATGTTCCAGCGTACCGGGTTTCTGTCCACACGGGTATTATCGTAGGCAATGGCAAGTATCGGGATATCATTGAGCAGTGCCAGCAGAATGATCATCAGTGCCGTGATCGGGTAGAAATTGAAAACCACGATTGACAGTGTCATGAACAGGATGATGCGTATCGTTTCCGCAATGCGGAAGGTCGCATAGCTTTTCATCCGCTCAAAAGTAATACGTGCCTGCTTGGTGGCTTCATTGATGACAGACAGGCCTGGAGCGGTCAGGATAATGTCTGCCGCTGCACGTGCTGCGTCGGTGGCATTGGCCACGGCAAAGCCGCAGTCCGCTTTTTTCAGTGCGGGGGCATCATTGACACCGTCACCGGTCATGGCAACCAGGTGGCCACCTTTCTGTAACGTATCCACAATCCGGTACTTGTCTTCCGGCACCACTTCGGCGAACAGGTCGACATCCTCGATCATATCGATGATGGCCGATTCGTGGGTATGGATAAACTCACGTTCCAGCAGGCGTGTGTCATAGAGCTGCGCAAGTGTCTCCATGACCTCGTCGGCAAAGTGTCTGGCTTCCGATTGGGAAACATCACCCTTGAGTCGCGAGTAGATCGCCGCAGACAGCGCCGATGTCAGCGCCAGCAGTTCCTGACTGCCACTGCCGGTTAGTTGCCTTGAATGGATGGCTTCTCCTTCCAGCCCCAGCAGGCGGCCAACTTCACGGGCAATGGCAATGTGGTCACCAGTAACCATCTTGACGCGCACACCGTAGTCGCGCATGTCTGCAATGACTTGTGCGGACTCGGGCCGGGGTGGATCATAGAGCGGTATCAGGCCAATCAGCTGCAACGGCTGGTCAGCCGTTTTCCGGCCTACCGCCAGCGTACGGTAGCCTTTGCCGGCAAGCTGGTCGACCAGCTGGTTGACGATAGTGGCTTCCTCGTCCGGCAGTTCCGCCATCTCCACCAGCACCTGGGCGGCACCTTTGACCGCGATAAAGGTTCCCTTGCCGGATTCAATTTCCGCCTCGGTTCGCTTGCGCACGGGGTCAAATGGAACAAAGTGCGCCTGGTGATAGGCTGTCAGGTCCAAATCCGGCAGTTTTTCATCAATATAGTGGAAAATCGGTAGCTCGATCGGATCGTTGTTTTCCAGCCGTGAAGCAAGTGCCGCTACCAGGAACAGTTCGGGGATATCGTGTCCATTGAGGACTACCGGTTCCGCGACCTGCATCCGGTTCTCGGTCAGCGTGCCGGTTTTGTCACTACAGAATACATCAACGCCAGCCAGCTCCTCGATCGCCGTGAGCTTGGACACGACAGCCTGGCGACGTGCGAGATTCATGGCACCGACTGCCATGGTGACCGACAGTACCGCGGGCAGGGCAACAGGAATGGCTGCCACTGTCAGCACCAGTGCGAAGCGGATAATCTCGATCAGTTCATCACCACGGAACAGTGACACCAGGATAATTAACAGCACCAGTGCAACGGTGATCAGGATGAGGAAATTACCAATCTGGATTACCATCTTCTGGAAGTGGCTGCGTTCTTCCAGTTGGGCCCTGGCAACCAGTGAAACAACGCTGGAGAAGCGTGTGTTCATACCGGTATTGACGACCACGGCAAGCATTTCACCCTGCTTGACGATGGTGTTGGCATAGGCCACTTCGTTGACCTTGCGGCTGACCGGCAGTGACTCACCGGTCAATGCGGACTGGTCGATGAGCAGGTAGTCGCCGGATACCAGCTGAACATCGGCAGGTACGATATCACCGATACGCAGCCGCACCAGGTCGCCGGGCACCAGTTCCCGCGCCGGGACGATTCTTGTGGTCCCGTTGCGTAACACAGTGACCTGACGTGCCATCCTGGCCTTCAACGCCTTGAGTGCATTCAGTGCGCGATGTTCCTGAAAGAAATCGAGGCCGGCATTGACCAGCAACATCACCAGGATGATGCTGAAGTCTTCCCACTTGCCAGCCAGTGCCGACAGTGCGGCTGCAGCCTCGATCATCCAGGGAATAGGTGCCCAGAAACGCCGGAAGATCCGGTGCCAGAGAGGCTCCTCACGCTCCTCGATTTCGTTGGGACCGTATGCTTCGAGACGCTGTTTTACTTCGCTGTCGGACAACCCCCCGGCGGGATTGACATCCAATGCCTTGAGGGTCTCGTTAACGCTTTGCTGTGCGTAGCTGTCAGTGTCCTGGGTCATGTTCAAGTCCTGGGTTGGAAATGCGGGGTACAATCCACTGGAAGACTAGCGCGATTTCTGTCTGCGGCCTGCAACCCAGGTGACAGGCTGGTTGTGATCCCGGCCTACAGTTTCCACTCGATCATGATCGTGCCAAAGGCGTTGTCGGCATCCTCGGCAGCATCGAGACTGGCGGTCTCCACCGTGTCGGTCGTGAAAGTCCAGTCCATATGGGCACCCCAGTCCGGGGTTTCATAATGAAAGCCGATGTTCAGCATGAACAGGTAGGGTTCCTTGTCGATACTCTGGCTGTTGCGGAAGAATGTACCATCCAGTAACAGATTGCGCCCCATGGCAATGGCTGAGCCGGTGACAGACGCATACAGGGAGGGCCTGGACGGGGATGCTGGCGACAGGGTGGCATCGTAGATCATGCTGTGTCCGATCGGGTCAGGATAATAGGTGAAGCCGCGGGGCATATTCCGGCCGATGCGGGTTTCCAGGCGCAGGGCAGCCAGTGTGAACAGGGTTCCCAGTGCCGCGTGCCCGTCTATTGTGGCATCCCATTTCAGGTCCGACGAATTGCCGCCGCGGTAGAATTTTTTCTTGCGCATGTAGTTCAGGTTGAATACAGGTTCGCTGTTCAGCTGGTTGTTCCAGCCTTCTGCTTCATTGATGCCGAGCAGCCGGTGAAAAAAATTCTGTGAGGGCTCGCCCAGTGCGGCAGGGCCTGTGACACCCAGCGAGACCTCGATACCGTGAAATGTCTCATCGTCATAGGCAATCCAGGTACTTTGCACGGCAATGACGGCGGCATAGGGCACGTCATCCTTGATACGTTTCGATTCATTGAGTTTTGCCGGCGTCTGAATAATCTGCCCGATCGACAGGTTGAAGCGTTTGTAGAGCGTGTCATTCTGCAGGCCTGGCAGACGTTTCCCGAACCTGGCCAGCTGTTGTGTCGGTGATTCGAGCCGTTCCCAGTCGCTGGCTATTGCCGAGTGATACTGGAAGCTCCAGCCACTGGAGAACTGGTTATCCGATCCAACAAACAGGTCATTATCGAATTCAATCCGGTACTTGGCGGCTTCGTTCAGGTGAGGGTTCGTCTTGCTGGCGGGTTGTGCACTCCCTGGTGTGGAAGCCGCCTGAACCAGTCCTGTCCAGACAGGCAGGAGTATCAGCAGCAGGGCCGCAATCAGCTGTTGGGAGTTGTTCATGATCAGTTCTGTTCCTGTCCGGTTGTGACGGGCTTCCTGTAACCCAGGTGACAGCAAAATAAATGTTGATGGCCTAGGCTTTTTACCAGATTAACACATGCGCTCAGGGGTACTCACATGTTCGAGATTATACCGGTTAACGAAGAGAATATTCTTGCTTTCAAGGCCAGCGGGAAGCTGACTGATGAGGACTACAAGACCTTTTTGCCGAAGCTGGAGTCACTGATACGTGAATACGGTGTGATATCACTGTATGTCGAACTCGAGGATTTCCAGGGCTGGGAGCCGGGTGCGGTGTGGGACGACCTGCGTTTCGGGCTTCAGCACGACAAGGACTTCAAGCGTATTGCCGTGGTCGGAGACAATGCCCTGGAACAACTGGGTGTCGGGCTGGCAAATTTCTTCACGCATACCGAGATGCGTTTCTTCAACAAGTCCGAAGCAGACAAGGCGTGGGACTGGTTGAGGGAGGAACCTGAGCAGAAGGACAGCATCAGGCCAGTGACCCCCTACAGGAATATTTTACTGGCAACCGATTTTTCCACCTGGTCTGAGCGTGCGGCACACAGGGCACGGGAATTGTGTGCTCAATACGGTGCAAAACTGCACGTTTTGCACGTCGTTGAACCCATGGTGTATTACTACGACGACTATGACCCGATACTGGCAGGGATGCCGTTGAATGACGAAACACAGCTGGTACAGGCCGAGGACAGTATGAAGAAGTTTGCCGAGCGCACAGAACTTGGCAAGGATACCGATCTTGAGGTGCAGTGGGGCACGCCAAAGTGGTCTATTGTTTCTTGGGCACGTGAGAAGGGTGTTGACCTGATTATCGTCGGTTCACACGGACGCCACGGTATCGAGCGCCTGCTCGGTTCAGTCAGCAGCGGTGTGCTGCACCAGGCACATTGCGACGTACTGGTTGTCAAACCCTGATATCAGTTCCCGTCAGTCGGGGCGGGCGATACAGCGGCGCTGGCTGAACAGCAGTTCCGCAGCAGTGATGGCGAGGTACATGATGCCGATCCAGTACAGGCTCTCACGGCTGGTTTCCCACAGGTAGAACACCAGCGCCAGCCAGGATGCCAGTGACAGCAGCAGGCCGGTCAACGGTAACAGTGCGTTGCCACCGGTTTTTTCCCGTAGCAGGCAGGCCGACAGGTTGATCAGGGCAAAGATCAGCAGGAACGTCGAACTGGCAAATGAGGAAATGATGGTCAGGTTGGCCGTGTTGACAAATACCAGCGTCACCAGCGTAATGGCGATCAGGCTGAACCAGGGAATATTGTTCTGCCGGCGCCGGAAACCAAAAGCTGTCGGCAGTGCTTTTTGTGTTGCCATAATCATTCCCAGGCGCGCCGTACCGAACAGGGTGGCGTTGATAGCAGAGGCGGTAGAGAACAATGCCGCCAGCCCAATCAGCTGAAAACCGGCTTCGCCCAGGAAGGGTTTTGCCGCAACCGCCAGTGCATATTCCTTGTAGCGTGCGATTTCATCGGGCAACAGGTTGCCAACTGCCACAATAGAGACCAGGACATAAATGGCGATGGTGACACCAATCGACCACATGATCGCACGCATCAGGTTGCGCTGCGGGTCTTCCATTTCATTAATGGCATTGGGAATCAGTTCGAAGCCTTCATAAGCGACAAAGATCAGTGCGGCGCCCATGACAACACCACCGTAACCCTGGTTGATCACGGGCAGCAGGTGATCGGATTTGACATAGAACAGGCCGATCACCGCAAACAGCCCCAGGATGATGACCTTGATGGTCACAATCAGCAGTTCGCTGGTGCCGCTGGCCTTGATGCCATACAGGTTAACCCCGAGAAAACTCAGCAGAATAAGTGTTTCCAGAAAATGATGGACAGCCGGGTCAGTGCCATCGGCACCCAGCATGGCACTGCCATAGACGCCGAAGGTATAAGCGTACAGCGACAGGGTGCCGACGTACCCGATAAGCAGTAACCAGCCACCGATGGCCGCGATATTCTGGTTGCTGAAGGCGTGTTCGATAAAGGTAAAACTGCCACCACTGGACTGGTAGACCAGCCCGAGCCTGGCATAGGACAGTCCGGTCAGCAGGGCAATGAGGCCGCCCAGCGCAAAGGCAATCGGCGCGGCGTGGCCGGCCTGCGCAATGGCCAGGCCTAGCACGGAGAAGATCCCGCCACCCACCATGCCACCGATACCCATGGCGATGACTTCTTTCAGGGTAAGCTTGCTGTCTCCGTTGCCGGATGGTGCGTTTGTCATGTGCAGACCTTGTGCCGTTGTCAGGGGTTCAGCCGGTTTTCAGGTGTACCAGGAAACCGGGCTGGCTTCGAGCGGGATCGCAACGTTGGGGAAGAACGGCACAACACGTGGGGTGTAGTCCGTGATGGGCCGGTCGGCGGGGACGCTGCCGGTGTAGGTAAACGCATTGACAGCGCCAGCCAGGGGCTGGCCGCACTGTAACGCCTTGCGCACCGGCGCGCCGCCATCGATGCCTTCCGCGTAGAGTTCGACCTGCACAGCGTCTGCAGGTACTTCGTCGAGATACACCTGCACTTCGAACTGGTGAGCATCGCCACTGGTGTTTTTTATAACATTGCCAAAATGTATACGCGGACCGTGGCGAAGCAGGGTGTCGTGCCAGCGTTCCATGGCAGCTACCTGGTCGGGGTTGTCGCGCCGCTCGCGGTAGTTGCCGGCGAGTGGCAGATAGTAGTTTTCCGTGTATTCACGCAGCATACGGTTGGTGGAGTATTGCGTAGTCAGGTGCGCCATGCTTTCACGCATCCGGCTGATCCACTCAAGTGGCAGCCCCTGTTCGTTACGCTGGTAAAAACAGGGAACCACCTGGGTCTCCAGGATGCGATACAGTTCCCCGGCCTCAACAACATCCTGTGATGGCGCATGCTCCAGCCTGTCGCCAATAGCCCAGCCCACCTCCGGCGTCCAGGCTTCCGCCCACCAGCCGTCCAGCTCGGACAGGTTGAGCCCGCCGTTGACCAGGACTTTCATCCCACTGGTGCCGCTGGCTTCCCAGGGCCTGCGCGGCGTGTTGATCCACACATCCACCCCCTGGGTCAGCTGGGCTGCAATATTAAGGTCATAGTCCTCGATGAATACGACACGGTCCCAGACCTGGTAGGTCGAGACAAACTCATGCCACTGGCGCAGCATGGCCTTGCCGTCGTTGTCACGCGGGTGTGCCTTGCCGGCAAGAATCAATTGCACCGGACGGTCCCGGTTGGTTAGTAAACGTAACAGGCGCTGCGGATCCTGTAACAACAGATTGGGTCGTTTGTACTCGGCGAAACGCCGTGCAAAGCCCAGCGTCAGAGTGTCCGGTTCCAGTATTTCGGCACACTGACTGGCGTCGGGGCGGGTTGCGCCGCGGCTGCATTGCTGGTGTGCGAGGCGGTGCCGGACGAATTGCACCAGTCGTTGCCGGCCGGTGGCGCGGAACTGCCAGAGCACCTGGTCCGGTACCTTGCGCAGATCTTCCTCGACAGTTTCCAGCGTGCCCAGCCAGCGTGATTTACCACAGCTTTCAGTCCACAGGGTATCGGCAGCGGCGGAGTCCCAGCTCGGGACGTGCACACCGTTGGTGACATAACCAACCGGGACTTCGGCTTCGGGCCAGCGCGGAAATAGTGGCAGGAAGATGCGCCGGCTGACTTCACCGTGCAGGCGGCTGACACCATTGACCGCCCCTGCGCCGCGTAATGCAAGGTAGGCCATGTTGAAACCTTCGTGCAGGTTACCGGCGTGGCTGCGGCCCAGTGCGAGCAGTTCGTCGATATCGATGTTTATCTGCTCCGCCAGGCTGCCCAGGTACAGGCTTGCCAGTTCGGGTTCAAACACATCGAAGCCGGCGGCCACCGGCGTATGGGTGGTGAACAGGTTGCCGGCACGGGTGGCACGCAGTGCATGACGAAAACCGGTATCGTGCTGCTGCATGAAATGCCGGCAGCGTTCGAGTATGGCGAATGCCGCGTGCCCTTCGTTGAGGTGACACACCGGGCAGTCGATACCCAGTGTTTCCAGCAGCCGCCAGCCACCGATACCCAGTACCATTTCCTGCTGCAGGCGCATTTCATGACCACCGCCATACAGCTCACTGGTGATACCACGGTCACCGGGATCGTTCAGCGGATCATTACTGTCGAGTAACAGCAGGGTACGGCGCCCGACCTGTGCCCGCCAGGTACGCAGGTTCAGGTTGCGGCCTGGCAGTTCGATACTGATGCGTACCCATTCACCCTGGTCGTCACGCAGGGGTGTAATCGGCAGCATGGTCGGGTCGTTATAGGGATAGAACTCGATCTGCTCACCGTGTACGTTCAGTGCCTGGCGGAAGTAGCCGCGCTGGTATAAAAGGCCGATACCGATGACCGGAACATTGAGGTCGCAGGCCGTTTTAAGAAAGTCACCGGCCAGTACACCGAGGCCGCCGGAGTAGACGGGCAGGGATTCGCAGATACCGAACTCCATACTGAAGTAGGCGATGTGCCCCCTGAATGCACCGTCGATTTCACGCGTGAACCAGGATTCTTCGGCAAAGTGTGCCTCGCGGGCGTCCAGTTGCTTCTGTAACAGGTCGAGGAAGTCCCGGTCTTTGGCCAGTGTGTTAAGCCGCAGGTCGGAGACAGTCTCGAGCATCAGCCAGGGGTTGGCGGTTTTATCCCATAGCTCCGGGTCCAGCTGGCGCCACAGTTCGTCACTGCCGTGGTGCCAGCTCCAGCGCAGGTCCAGCGCCAGCGTTGCCAGCCCGTGCAGGGCATCGGGCATGGAACGCGGCAGGTAGTGGCCGGTTTGCATGGCGCAGGGCTAGAGGACAGAAGACTTGCGTAGCGCCCAGCCGATGGCGATCAGTGCCCAGCCGTCAAACACCAGGCTGATACTGACATACAGACCAACCAGCCACAGTGACGTCTCAGGCCAGCCGATAAGAAACAGCAGGGCCAGTGCAAGCGACACAATACCATTGAAGGTCATCCAGCCCCAGCCGGGCGCCGGGCGTATGGCGCTGGCAATGGCAAAGCTGCCAAAGGCGTCAAGGAACAGGTAAATGGCCAGCAGCAGACCAACGGCCGCGACACCGGACATGGGATAGAACAGCATCAGCCCGCCACTGACAATCAACAGCACCGGTTTCAGCCAGTCCATGAAGCTGCGGGCATTGTATTGCCAGGTATGGTAGGCCCAGAACAGTCCGCCGGCGATCATTAACCAGGCGATCAGCAGACTGGTGCCGAGTGAGACGACAGTCGGCAGCAGAATGCCAATCGTACCGAGAATGGCCAGCAGGATACCGGTAATCAGTGTATAGCGGCCAAAGGTTCCGGGTGTCGGAAATACGGGTTGTGGCTGGTTCATTTCGTGCTCCTTGCGGATTCGAGTTGCAGGACCTGCCGGGTCGTTGCCAGCACGGTATCGGGGTTGAGACTGATGGAATCAATGCCTGTCTCGACCAGGAAGGCAGCCATCTCCGGGTAATCGGAGGGCGCCTGTCCGCACAGGCCGGAATGCTTGCCGTTACGCCGTGCGCCCTCGACCGCGAGCCGGATCATTTCCTTGACGCCGGGGTCGCGCTCGTCAAAGTCGAAGGAAACAATTTCAGAATCACGGTCGACACCCAGGGTAAGCTGGGTCAGGTCGTTGGAGCCGATCGAAAAACCATCAAACAGCTGCGCAAACGCATCGATCTGGATAACATTATTCGGGATTTCACACATGACATAGATCTGCAGGCCGTTGTCGCCCCGTTTGAGACCGTTGTCCGCCATGGTTTTCAGTACCCGTTCGCCTTCTTCCACGCGTCGGCAGAAAGGAATCATGAGGATGACATTGGTCAGCCCCATGTCGTCGCGGACACGCTTCATGGCGGCGCACTCCAGGGCAAAGCCTTCCGCGTAGTCCGGGTGTGTGTAACGTGAAGCGCCGCGGAAGCCCAGCATGGGGTTGTCTTCCTGCGGCTCGAAGAAACCGCCGCCGATCAGCGAGGCATACTCGTTGGACTTGAAGTCCGACATGCGCACCACGACCGGTTTGGGCCAGAAGGCAGCGGCAATGGTACCCACACCTTCCGAGAGATGTTTGATGAAAAAGTCGGTCGGGCTGTCATAACCGCGGCACAGGGTATCGATCTGTTCCCGCTGGGCCGGGTCGCGCACGCGCTCCGGGTGTAGCAGGGCCATCGGGTGTGCCTTGATAGACTGGTTGATAATAAATTCCATGCGCGCCAGTCCCACACCATCATTGGGCAGGAACGAGGTCTTGAACGCCAAGTCCGGGTTACCCAGGTTGAGCATGATCTTCGTGGACGGCCGCGACAGTTCACCGAGGTCGGTGGTTTCGCGGACGTAATCCAGCTTGCCGGCATAGACGCGGCCACGGTCACCCTGCGAACAATCCACCGTGACCGGTTCACCGTCCGGAATGACAGCCGTGGCGTCGTCACAGCCGACAATGGCCGGGATACCCAGCTCACGCGCCACAATGGCCGCATGGCAGGTGCGGCCACCACGGTTGGTGACAATGGCGGCAGCGATTTTCATGACCGGCTCCCAGTCCGGTGTCGTGGTATCGGCCACCAGCACTTCACCGGCCTGGAAGGTATTGAGCTGGCTCAGGTCACGGATCAGGCGGGCATTGCCGCTGGCGATACGCGTACCCACGGCGTTGCCGACGGTGAGTACTTTGCCTTCTTCCCTGAGATGAAACACTTCAAGTGTATTGCCACTGACCTGTGATGCCACTGTCTCGGGGCGTGCCTGCACCATGTACAGTTCACCGTCGATACCGTCTTTGGCCCATTCCATGTCCATGGGCTTGTCGTGACCGGCCTGACGGCTGTAGTGTTTTTCCACCTTGATGGCGTATTCCGCCAGTGTCAGCACATCCTCGTCAGAAATACAGAAACGTTGCCGGTCTTCGCGCGGTGTCGGTACGTTGCGTGTTGGCTCGCGGGTGCGCCCGGCGGCATAGATCATTTTGATTTTCTTTGAACCCAGCTGGCGGCGCAGCACGGCGCGGTGGCCCTGTTCAAAGGTGGGCTTGTGTACATAGAACTCGTCGGGGTCCACGGCGCCCTGTACAACATTCTCGCCCAGTCCGTAGGCGCCGGTGATGAACACCACGTCACGGAAGCCGGTTTCGGTATCCAGCGAGAACATTACGCCACTGGCTGCCAGGTCGGAGCGCACCATTTTCATGACACCGATCGACAGCGAGACCTTGAAGTGGTCGAAGCCCTGATCGACCCGGTAGTGAATGGCCCGGTCGGTGAACAGGCTGGCGAAACAGCGACGGCAGGCATCGATCAGCTGTTCGTCGGTTTCGATATTCAGGTAGGTGTCCTGTTGGCCGGCAAAGCTGGCATTGGGCAGGTCTTCGGCCGTGGCGGAGCTGCGCACGGCAACACTGATATCGCCGGCGTACTGTGATTTCAGGGTATGAAAGGCTTCAAGAATCTGATCGCGCAGTTGTTCCGACAACCCGGCGCCATAGACGACTTCACGCGCCAGGGCACCGCGTCTTGCCAGATCGTCGACATTATCCGGCTCAAGGGTGTCGAGGATATCGTGCAGTTTCTGCCACGCACCGGCCTCCTCGAGCATGCTACGGTAGGCTTCGGCCGTTATGGCAAACCCGTTGGGTATTTTCACACCCTGTGGTGTGAGTTCCCGGTACATTTCTCCCAGCGAGGCATTTTTTCCCCCGACCAGGGGGATGTCTTCGATAGTGAGTTCCTCGAACCAGCGGATATAACGCGGTGTATTGCTCATCGACCGGGCCCCCGTAGTTGTGCGCGCAGTGTTTCGATCTCGTCGA
>JALVCM010000215.1 GCA_027010005.1 Thiohalobacter sp. | reverse complement strand
CGACAGCCTGCGCCTGGCGCACGAAGGAACGTGACAGGGCCTCGAAGTTGACGGCGGTATATTCGTCGGTGGAGCCAAGGGCAACGATCTCTTCTTCACGGATACGGCCGTTGGCGAGTGTTACCACGGCCGGCTCGATGCGGGCGATGTCTTTCTTTTCCAGCAGCTTCAGGTTGGGATAGTGTGGCCCGAACACGTCGAAGCGTTCGCGCAGCAGCTTGCATTCGGCTTCGCCGACGCCGAGCACCATTTTGGGGTAGGCGTAGATTAAATGCTCCTTGTCGGGCTGACTGAGGCAGTAGTTGGCCAGCATGCGTGCCGCGCGCTGCACCTTGAGTGCCTTTTCCAGGGTGTAGTTGGTTTCGATATCGCCGCAGTGCAGGGTCTGGCTATTGTTGCTGGACAGGGAGTTGACGCGCGCGGGTGCGGCGTATTTTTCGATGATGCCGATGTGCTGTATATCGGTAAACTTCGCGGTTTCGTACAACAGCGCTGTGCCGGACACGCCGGCACCGATGATCAGCAGGTCGTACTGGTGTGAAGCCATGGCAACGTGGTTCCCTGTTCCGTTGCGCGTTTTAGCGGCCGCGCGGGCGGTTTATAAATGCATCAGTTTCAGGACCGGCTCGTTCTTGACCGGGTCGTCGTTGAAGCCGGACACCAGCAGCACGTCGTGTCCGCTCTCACCCAGCCGGCACTGCTTTGAAATATGCATGCAGATGGTACGCCAGTTGCGGCTGCGCGCCTTGGGCTCGTAGACCGGCACGATGCCCCAGTGCAGTGCCATCTGGCGGCAGATGCGGATATCGGAACAGACACCGACGGCCGGTGGCAGCGGTCGGTGGGCGGCCATGATGCGCGCGGTGGTGCCGGTGTGGGTGGGAACAATGATGGCTTCCACTTCCAGGTCGTGGGTGAGCTGCACGGCGGCGTGCGCCATGGATTCACGGACGAAGTGGGTTTTCTGTGCACGGTCGGCGATCGACTCGATGGCGAAGTGTCCTTCCTGCCACTGGTGACGTTCCACTTCGCGCAGGATGCGGTCCATGGTCTGTACGGCTTGCAGCGGGTACTTGCCGGCAGCAGATTCACCGGACAGCATGGCGGCATCGGCACTGAGCATGGCGGCACCGGCCACGTCGGTGACTTCGGCGCGCGTCGGGCGCGAGTGGGTCATCATCGACTCCAGCATCTGGGTCGCAACGATCACCGGGGTACCGCGTTGCCGTGCCTTCTGCACCAGGTCGCGCTGGATCAGTGGGACCTTCTCGGCCGGCAGTTCGATACCGAGATCACCGCGCGCAATCATGATGCCGTAGGACTCGTCCATGATGGCATCGATGTTGGCGACGCCATCCGGGTGTTCGATCTTACTGACAATCGGGATGCTGCTGCCGAGCCGTTTCAGGTAACGCGCGAGTTGTTGCACATCGCGGGCATGGCGGACAAAACTGAGCGCCACGAAGTCCACGTCCGCCTCGACAGCCAGTTGCACGTCGCTACGGTCCTTGGCGGTCAGCGCCGAGGTGGACAGTTTTGAGTTGGGCAGGTTCATGCCCTTGTGGTTGGACAGCACGCCGCCCTCCACCACCTTGCAGGTCACGTCCTTGCCCTTCACTTCCAGTACGCGCAATGCCAGGTTGCCGTCGTCGAGCAGGATGCGCTCACCGGGCTGGACGTCCTTGTGCAGGGATTTGTACTGGGACGGAATCAGGCCCGGTTTGCCGGTTACGGGTCGCGTGGTCACGGTGACGGTACTGCCGTTTTTGAGCTGGATACTGCCGTTCTCGAACTTGCCGACACGGATCTTCGGGCCGCACAGGTCCATAAGGATGGCGACATGCCGACCGGCGGCCTTTGCTTCGCGGCGCACGCGCCGGACGGTCTTGCGGTGGGTAGCCTGGTCGCCGTGCGACATGTTGATACGAAACAGGTCCACGCCGGCGCCGATCAGTTTTGCGATCATCTGTGGTGAGTCGGAGGCGGGTCCGAGGGTGGCGATTATCTTGGTTCTGCGCCATTGCAGCGCGACAGCTTTCCGGTCAAAGGTCTTGCGGGGCATGCTTACCGTCCATTGATTCAATACAGGCGTAGCATGAACGCTACGATGCGTTTTGTCACGCGCGGGAACCCGGTCTGCGCCGTTTGCGTGCCGCGTGTTGTTTGGGTTTGTGGGAGGGCCGGCGTACCGGTTTCTCTACGGCCGGCGCCACGATGACCGGTGCTTCCAGCCCGGCGGCTTCGTAGAGTTTTTTCATTTCACCGGCCAGCAGGGGACGCGCCTCGCCCTTGTGTAACTTGCGTTCCAGGATCACCGGGCCGTAACGCACGCGCGTCAGCCGGCTGACCTTGATGCCCTGTGACTCCCAGAGCCGGCGCACCTCACGGTTGCGCCCTTCCTTGAGAATTACGTGGAACCAGCGATTGGCGCCGCTGCCACCGGACTCTTCGATGGCGGCAAAGCGTGCGACACCGTCTTCCAGTTCGACACCTTCGACCAGTCGCTCCAGCATGGGCATGTCGACATGACCGAGCAGCCGCACGGCGTATTCACGTTCGATTTCCTGCGAGGGATGCATCAGGCGGTGCGCCAGCTCGCCATCGGTGGTGAACAGCAGCAGGCCGGAGGTATTGATATCCAGCCGGCCGACGCTGATCCAGCGGCCCTGACGCGGTTTGGGCAGGTGATGGAATACCGTGGGGCGCCCTTCCGGGTCGTCGCGGCTGCACACTTCACCGAGTGGCTTGTGGTAGACAATGACTTCCGGTGCGTTGTTTTCCGGTTTGAGGTGCAGGCGGCGGCCGTCAACAACAATGCGCTGGTTTTCGTTGACTTTCTGTCCCAGCTCGGCGCGCTGGCCATCGACCTCGACCCGGCCTTCGCGGATCCAGGTTTCCATCTGGCGTCGTGAACCCAGGCCGGCTTTCGCCAGAACTTTTTGTAAGCGTTCTTCCATTGAGCAGTGTGGGCTTGCGGCTAGTGGATGGTGCCCGGAGGATCTTGCGTATCGACAGCCACCTGCACCACGGTGGCCGGCTCGTCGTCTGCCACGACACTGACTTCGCCGGAACCGGTCGTTTCGGCTTCGCCGCCGGCCGCTTCATTGTCGACAACCGACAGGTCCGGGGCGCCTTCGCCCGGCATGGCCAGTTCCAGCTCGGCATTGATGGAGTCGAAATCGCGCAGCTCCATCAGGGTGGGCAGGTCATCCAGTCCCTTGAGGTTGAAGTAGTCGAGGAATTTTTTGGTGGTACCGTACATGGCCGGGCGACCCGGTACGTCACGGTGGCCGACAACAC
>JALVCM010000214.1 GCA_027010005.1 Thiohalobacter sp. | reverse complement strand
GAGTGAATCAGGTGCTGCAGTGGAGGAGGCCCCACCGGAGGGCGATCGTCGTAAGGAAGATCGACGCAAGGTTGAACGTCGGTCAGCTGCAAGTGCGGATAGTTCCATTCGGGTCGGCATCAATAAAATCGACGAACTTATCAACATGGTAGGTGAGCTGGTGATCACGCAGTCAATGCTGAGTCAGGTCGGTACCGAGGTGACTGAGTTTGACTCCGGCATGGTCGAGAAGCTCCGTGATGGGCTGGGGCAACTGGAACGCAACACCCGGGAGCTTCAGGAAAGTGTCATGCGAATTCGTATGCTGCCCATCAGCTTTTCGTTTAACCGATTCCCGCGCCTTGTGCATGATTTATCAGCAAAGCTGGGCAAGAAAATAGAATTGAAGATTTCCGGGGAAAGTACCGAACTGGATAAAACGGTCATGGAAAAGATTGGGGATCCACTGGTCCATCTGGTGCGAAACTCACTCGATCACGGTATTGAAATGCCGGAGATACGTGCAGCCAAGGGCAAACCCGAAACAGGCATCGTACACCTGAATGCCTATCATCAAGGCGGCTATATTGTCATCGAAATTTCCGATGATGGCGGCGGCCTCCCGGCCGACAAGATTATCTCCAGGGCGAAGGAACGTGGTCTGGTCCCTGCCGATGAAACACTGTCTCAGGAAAGAATAATGGACCTGATATTCGAGCCGGGATTCTCGACGGCAGATACTGTCAGCGATGTTTCGGGTCGGGGCGTCGGTATGGATGTTGTACGTCGAAACATCAAGGACCTTGGTGGCAGCATCGCAGTGCATTCTGAGGAAGACAAAGGTTCAATATTCACCATTCGTTTGCCTCTGACACTTTCCATACTTGATGGTCAGCTGCTGAGTGTTGGCGAAGAAACTTTCATTATGCCGCTAGTTTCCATTGTTGAGTCGTTGCAGATTGATGTGGCAAAGGTGAGTACGATCGCCAGTTGCGAAGAAATGTACAAGTTGCGCGAAGACTACGTCCCTATTGTGCGCCTGTACGATATCTTCGGCCTCCAGCCTAATAATACATCCCTGCATGATGCGCTACTGGTAATCGTCGAGCATGATGGACACAAGGTCGGGCTGCTTGTCGATGAATTACTGGGACAGCAACAGGTTGTTATCAAAAGCCTGGAAACCAACTATCAGCGAGTAGAAGGACTATCCGGTGCAACCATACTTGGTGATGGAACCGTAGCCCTGATTCTGGATGTTGGTGGTTTGATTATCATGAGTAGTCGTGGTCCGGCTTCGCAGCCACCACGCAAAGACGAACAAGCTGCATGAGGTAAATGGTATGAAATCAGCACAGGCAGAACAGGAAGTTACAGCGGTCACAGCCCAGATTGAAATGACTGATGATAATCAGTATCTAACCTTTATATTGTCTGGCGAAGAATACGGGGTTGATATCCTGCGCGTTCAGGAGATTAAGGGTTGGGACAAGGCAACACCAATCCCAAATACTCCGGATTATCTGCAGGGTGTTATCAATCTACGTGGCGCTATTGTTCCTATTGTTGATCTGCGCAAGCGTTTTGGAATGGAAAAACTGGAGTACGGCCCTACAACAGTTGTGATAGTGGTGCGGGTCCAGGGTGAAGATAGTGAGTGCATTATGGGCATTGTTGTTGATGCAGTTTCCGATGTGTACAACATCCAGGAAGAAGATCTTCGACAAATACAGAGTAACGGAAATGAGGCCGTAACAGAGTCGGTGCACTCAATTGCTACGGTTCAGGAGAAGATGGTAATCCTGCTTGATATTGATCGTCTGCTTAATTCAGGCGAGCTGGCTACCATGAGCAGTATTACCCAATAGGTAATTGCTGAGGCCGCTGGATATTCCGCGGAAATATGGCATGAAAGATTATTCTGTTTTTCAGACATTAAAAGACTTTGATGGCTCTGAACACCAGAGAAAGATGAAGGTGCAAGCGTATAGAAAATCCTGTTGGGATTGCCCGCTTGCGATTTGGATACTAAGTGGACTGGCATGGATGGGATAGGATATGACGACCCGAACACGTAACAAGCCGAAGACGACCTCACTGGAGTTGGCTGGCGACACAAAAACCTCACCGGGCCCGAACGGGTCAAATCAAAGCGGCACTGCGAACCAGCGGAAAAAGAGTGTGCGCAGAAAGTCAGACGCAGGAAAACGTCCCGGGCAGATGACAGAAGATACACGCATCACCTTGCTGGAAGACTCCTTTTCGCTACTGGCAGGGCAAGCCGAGGAACTGGTCGCGCGTTTTTACGAAGAGCTGTTTGCGCGTTACCCGGAAGTAGTTCCGATGTTTAAAAATACCAATATGGACGACCAGAAAAAGAAGCTGCTCGCAGCTCTGAAGCTCGTTGTCAATAGTTTACGCAAACCAGACAAGCTGGTGAACGCGCTCACTGAGCTGGGACGTAAACACCGGGATTACGGTGCACAACCTGAACACTATGGTGCAGTTTCGGGAACCCTGCTCGATGTGATGGCAGAGTTCGCAGGAAAAGCATGGACAGACGATGTGAAGCAGGCCTGGACCGAGGCGCTGAATCAGGTCGCTGAGGTAATGATCAAGGCAGGAAATATGGAGACCGACATGGCTACAAGCGAGAAAATTGTACAACAGGATATTGACGATAGTGTGGCGGAGGAACTGACCAAGCTGCGCGGAGCTATCGATGGAACGATGTCTGCTATTATGATGGTGGACCGTGATCTGGTGATCAACTTCGCTAATACAGCAACGATCAATCTGTTAACCGAGCACCAGGCTGTAATGCGTGAGACCTTTCCGGGCTTTAGTGTTGATACGCTGGTCGGTTCCTGCATTGATATGTTTCACAAGAACCCCCAGCACCAGCGACAGTTACTCTCGGATCCTTCCAACTTGCCTTATCAGACAGATATTTCTGTCGGGCCACTGAAGTTCTCACTGAACGTGACGGCCATTGTCGACGATGCCGGGAATTATATTGGAAACAGTCTGGAATGGGCCGATGTCACAGCGCAACGCGTTCAGGAAGACAATGTTGCCCGCCTGGAAGGTGCTGTCAATGGTGCCATGACAGCCATTATGATGGTAGACCGCGAGCTGGTCATCACCTATGTTAACCAGTCGACAGTCGATCTTCTGACTAAACACGAAGCGATACTGAAGGATATCTATCCCGGTTTTGATGCAAGCAACATGATCGGTGTCTGTATTGATATGTTTCACAAGAACCCTGCACATCAGCGTCAGCTGCTTGCCAATCCCGCCAACCTGCCATTTCAGACTGACATCAAGCTTGGTCCGCTGGATATCAGACTGAACGTCACTGCAATATTCGATTCTGACCAGAACTACGTAGGTAACAGTCTGGAATGGTCGGATGTTACCGAGGACCGGCGTAATGCACTGGATTTCGGTGGTCAGATCGAGGCTATCAGCAAGTCGCAGGCTGTTATCGAGTTCAATATGGATGGGACAATTATCAATGCCAACGAAAACTTCCTGAATACGTTGGGCTACACACTGGATGAAATCAATGGCAAGCATCACAGCATGTTTGTTGAACCCGATTTTGCTGCATCAGTAGAGTACCGGGCATTCTGGGATAAGCTTAACCGGGGTGAGTTCGATGCTGGAGAATACAAGCGAATCGGGAAAGGTGGTAAAGAAATCTGGATTCAGGCTTCCTATAATCCGATTCTCGGTACCGACGGGAAACCCTTCAAGGTCGTTAAATATGCCACAGATGTGACCGAGCAAAAATTACGTAATGCCGACTATTCCGGACAAATTGATGCTATCAGCAAGTCACAGGCTGTTATCGAGTTCGACATGGATGGGGCAATTATCAATGCCAACGAAAACTTCCTGAATACGTTGGGCTACACGCTGGATGAAATCAAGGGCAAGCATCACAGCATGTTCGCTGAACCGGATTATGCTGCATCAGTAGAATACCGGGCATTCTGGGAAAAGCTCAACCGGGGTGAATTCGACGCTGGAGAATACAGGCGAATCGGGAAAGGTGGTAGAGAAATCTGGATCCAGGCTTCCTATAATCCAATCCTGGATCTTAACCATAAGCCTTACAAGGTGGTGAAGTATGCTACAGATATCACCGCTGACAAGCTGTTGCAGAAAACAGTCGAGAGAGTGCTCAAGGAAACTACTCAGGTCATGGACAAGATGTCGAAAGGCGACCTTTCCGAGTTAATGCAGGGCGAATACACGGGTGAATTTGCCGCTCTCAAGGATGCGGTTAATGCAACGATCAGTGATCTTAGCCGTATCGTTACGGAAATCCGTACCAGTGCAGACAGCATTGGCAGTTCAGCCGGAGAACTGTCTCGTGGTAATGCTGACCTTAGCCAGCGCACCGAAGAAATGGCTTCCAGCCTGGAAGAAACCGCATCAAGCATGGAGCAAATGACCAGTACCGTTCGCCAGAACGCGGACAATGCGCGTCAGGCCAATCAGTTGGCAGCGGGAGCACGCGAACAGGCTGAGAAAGGTGGAAAAGTTGTCAGTACTGCGGTGTCAGCCATGTCGGCCATCAATGACTCAAGCAAGGAAATTGCCGATATTATCGGTGTTATTGATGAGATTGCTTTCCAGACCAACCTGTTGGCGCTAAATGCTGCAGTGGAAGCTGCACGCGCCGGTGAACAGGGTCGGGGTTTTGCGGTGGTTGCCGCCGAAGTGCGTAATCTGGCCCAGCGCAGCGCCGGAGCTGCAAAGGAAATCAAGAGTCTGATTAAAGACAGTGTCGACAAGGTGGACGAAGGTACCCGCCTGGTGGACGAATCCGGGAAAACACTTGATGAAATTGTTACTTCGGTCAAAAAGGTTTCCGACATAATCGCCGAAATTGCAGCAGCCAGCGAGGAACAGTCCACCGGTATCGAACAGGTCAACAAGGCTGTAACACAGCTGGACGAAGTGACCCAGCAGAATGCAGCACTGGTGGAAGAGGCTGCTGCTGCCAGTAAATCTATGGATGACCAGGCACAGGGTATGACCAGTTTGATGCAATTCTTTAGTGTCGATGGTGATCCGGCAGTTGCCGCAGCGCCGCTTTCAGCTACTGCAACACCTGCATCACGGTCCAGAGAGCCGGCACCAAGGCAGGCCAGCCAGCGTGCTGCTGCACCCAGGACGGACGACGAGTGGGAAGAGTTCTGATGTGATATGAGTGTTTGGGGGCAGACGGGTTCTGTCCCCATGACTCGTACCACTGGCTCTTGCTGCACCTGCAGAGTCATCATTTGTATAACAAAGGATGTGCGTTCCTCTGCTGGAACGTGGCAGATGACAGGAACCGGTTTCTATGTTGGCCAAAGCAGAAATAAAGCGCGAGCGTGAATTCCACTTTACTGATCAGGATTTCCAGTCTGTCCGTAACAAGCTGTACGAACAGGCCGGAATATCCCTCAATGACAGTAAGCGGGATCTGGTATATGGACGACTTTCCCGCCGTCTTCGGGCCTGCAGAATGGGTGACTTTTCTTCCTATCTGAAATATCTGGAGTCACCGGAGGGCAAGTCAGAGCTGGTGCAGTTTATTAATGCATTGACGACCAACCTGACGGCATTCTTCCGTGAACCTCATCATTTCGACTATATGGCCAAGACGGTACTACCTGAAGCCATGCGACGACATGCTGGTGACCATAGAATCAGATTCTGGTCCGCCGGATGTTCGACAGGCGAGGAACCTTATTCGATTGCAATAACACTGCTCGAGGAGATGGCCTCACTAAAAAACTGGGACACCAAGATCCTGGCAACAGATCTGGACTCGAATGTGGTTGAAACCGCCAGGCTCGGACGATACAACACTCAGCGTATCGAGGGACTTTCAAGAACGCGTGCCAGCAAGTGGTTCCATCCTGTTGCAGGAGGGTCCGGAGACCAGGTGCAAGTCGCTACAGCCCTGCAGGATCTGATTACGTTCAAGCAGCTTAACCTGATGCAGGAATGGCCCATGAAGGGTAAATTCGATCTGATCTTTTGCCGAAATGTCGTGATTTATTTCGACAAACCGACACAACGTAAATTATTTGACCGCTATGCTGATGCACTTGTGACCGGTGGTTACCTGTTTATTGGTCATTCCGAAAACATGCATAACCTCTCCAACCGTTTTGAGCTGGTAGGCCAGACTATTTATCGGAAAATCAGCTAGGCAGCGTTGATATGAGAGGTCTGGTCAAAGCACCCGATGGACATACGCAGCCACCTGTGTTGAGAGGTTTCGAGCATATTCGCCGTTACTGGGACAATACTCAACATTGCTTCGCCGCGAAGATATTGCCGGGCGAATTCTATGTAACCCAGTCTGACGAGGCGATTATTACCTCTCTTGGTTCCTGCGTCTCTGCTTGTATCCGTGACCGTGTCTTCCGTATCGGCGGCATGAACCACTTTATGTTGCCGGAGGCAAGTGGTAATCCATGGAGTGGCGGTGACCTGGCCACTGAGGCAGCACGCTATGGTTCGTTTGCTATGGAGCAGCTTATCAATGATATTCTCAAAGCGGGCGGGCGGCGTGAAAACCTGGAAATTAAACTGACAGGTGGAGGACGGGTGCTGGAAAACGTAAGTACCAATATTGGCGAAAAGAATATCCGTTTTGCGAAAGAATACCTGCGAAATGAAGGTCTGGAAGTAATCGGCGAAGACCTGGGTGGGACCTTGCCCAGGCGCGTGGTCTACTTTCCGGCCACCGGTAAACTGCGGGTTAAAAAGATGGGCAGTAATAAGGTTATCACTCAGGAGTGTGCCTATCAGGATCGTATCAGTCACGAGCATATCGAAGGCGATATCGAATTGTTCTAGGGAAACTATCTTATGTTGCAACCGACTCAAACTGTACAGGGGAAAAAAATCCGGGTTCTGGTGGTGGATGATTCCGCCCTGGTCCGGCGTATGCTGACAGAAATGCTGGAGCAGGACCCCGGGATAGAGGTGGTTGGAACTGCGCAGGATCCATTCATGGCGCGTGACAAGATAAAACAGCTCAGACCTGACGTGCTGACACTGGATGTAGAAATGCCACGCATGGATGGTGTGACCTTTCTGCGTAATCTGATGAGATTGCGGCCCATGCCGGTAGTGATGGTTTCTACACTTACTCAGAAAGGCAGCGAGATCACACTGAATGCGCTGGAACTGGGCGCCATTGATTTCATTGCCAAGCCCACGGTAGATATTGCACACGCTCTTGGCGACTACGCCGAGGAACTCATTACCAAAGTTAAAATAGCGTCCAAAGCACATGTGCGCATGCTGACGACCGTGAGTGAACGACAGAGTGCCGATGCCGTCCTGCCGGCGAGAACGACAAAACACTTCAGGACCACAGACCGACTCATTGCTCTGGGGGCCTCAACCGGTGGCACCGAAGCCATCCGTGAGGTGCTCGAAGTCATGCCGGCAGATAGTCCGGCTATCGTTATTTCACAGCATATCCCGGAAGCCTTCAGCAAGCCATTCTCAGAGCGTATGAACCGTTGCTCACAGATGATAGTTACACAGGCCAGTGACGGCGAGCAGATTGTGCCAGGGCATGTCTATATTGCACCCGGTGACTACCATCTGCTCGTAGTTCGTGACGGGGCCCGATTTCGCTGTCAACTGAGTGACGGACCAGCGGTGAACCGCCACCGCCCCAGTGTTGATGTCATGTTTCGCTCCGTCGCACAGAACATTGGCCCCAATGCACTGGCAGTCCTTCTCACCGGTATGGGTGCCGACGGGGCAAAAGGTATGCAGGAAATGAAAAATTCCGGTGCTCATACCATAGTCCAGGATGAGAAAACCAGTGTCGTCTGGGGGATGCCGGGTGAGGCTGTAAAACTGGGTTGCGTGGACGACGTGGTACCGTTACACCGCGTTGCAAAAACGATCCACAATGTATTGACAGATGACTAACCCTGTCCGGCAACTTTATGCCAGATTACATCCCCCACTACCGGGAGTGGCTGGAAAAGGCGTGCAATGTTTCCGTATGCCTCTACTTCAGTCCTTGTGACAGGAACCTTCGCGCATCCATACGCCTTTTTCTTCACAGCGTAACAACTCATCACCGCTGCAAACGTATTGCCCTATGGCATAGGACTTCCCGTTGAAGTAACAGGCACTGGATTCCAGTTCCAGATCAAGAGACAGGTACTCATTGTCAGCTTCATCGAAAACAGGGGAATTCTTCAGCTCGGGATCCGGGGCGCCAACCTGAGGGACTTCATGCGTTTCGGTCATGAACAAACTCCTCTGAACACGTTTACACGTTCTATTATGGCCCCATCCCGGTTTTTCGCAATTGACCGGCGTCAATGTTATTCACAGCTTGTCCGGCTGTTGAGCCAGCCGGGCTGGCCAAGTACCGGTGTTAAGGTGATAATTGGCAGGTGATCCGGGACAGGCAGGTTGCGCACTTATATGAAAAACAAACCCATCCATTCCCGCCTGGGATTTGCCCTCAATGGCATCGTGTTTGCGTTAAAGAGTGAAGCCAGTTTCCGGACACAACTCATTGTCACTGTCGCAATGGGTATTATCCTGGGCATATTGCGCCCGGACCCTGTCTGGTGGGGGATCATTATTCTCGTGACGGGTGCGGTGCTCGCGGCAGAGTTATTTAATACCGCCCTCGAGAAAACACTGGACCATTTACATCCCGCGCAGCACCCGCAAATCAAACTCGCCAAGGATGCTGCCGCCGGGGCAGTTCTGGTACTGGGGCTGACTGCAGTACTGGTATTTATCTCTTTCCTGGCAAGCCTGTTTTCCGGTTGACCGAGACTGGCGGGTCGCATGCCGGGCCACAGTCCTGACGATGCAAACACTAAAACACAAAATTCCTGTACTGGCTGTACTTGCCACTATCTTCTCGGGAATCGCATTCAGCTGGATTTTTCTTGAAACCGTGGAGAATGTCTGGTTCCAGGAGCGTATGGTCCAGCTGGATATACAGGTCATTCAGTGGTTGCAGGCACGACACACTGCGCTGGGCGACAAACTTTTTTCCGGGATTACACATCTCGGCAATCCCTTTCTGCTTGCCGTTATTGCCAGTATTACCACCGTCAGTTTTTTATTACTGGGAAGGAAACTCGAGTCCCTGGTTTTTGCAAGTGGTTTTGTCAGCCTGACTGCAGTGGTGATCGCCGTGAAGTTTCTCCTCGACAGGCACCGTCCCTCTGAAGTGGCCGGCCTGGTCATGGAAAATTCCCCGTCCTTTCCAAGCGGGCATGCATCGATGAGCCTGTTCCTCTATGTTTTCCTTGCATATCTCATTGCCAGAAAAGTGTCCGGGTTGCAAAAAAAACTGGGCATACTTCTCCTTGCGCTCGTACTGGCGTTCATGATTGGTTTCAGCCGCCTCTACCTTGCCGTACATTGGCCGAGTGATGTGATCGGCGGTTTTGCACTTGCGGGGGTGTGGTTGTCGGCACTGGCCCTGGTTGTCGAAATCCATTCTCCGGGTCAATCCTGACCTGAAAGGTCGAATTGTCGGTAAGACAAAGGGTTACGGGCGCAATGCAGGCTGTCTGGATTTTCCTGCCGGTACACGCAGCTATCTTGCGATATGGGCAATAGCTGCTACTGTTTCCAGTACAAGGTAAACAGGCTGCTGGTGATCATGGAATGGAGGATATGGACATGGCGGAAAAACTGACTGTGAAAGCATTGGCCGGTGAAGTGGAAGTATTACGCAAGCGTTTGCGTGAGCTTGAAAAAGGATTCGAGCGCAAACTCGAGAATGCTCTCGAGAATACAGCTGAAAAACTGAAAACCCGGATTGAGGCCTCTGACAGGCCGACTATCAGAATTCAGGGGCACGGGAGCGCGGTGGATGTTGATGCCAGGCGCCGGCTGATCGCGGAATACGCCTATATGCTTGCCGAACGGCGTGGTTTTACAGGCGGCAGTCCCGAGCAGGACTGGCTGGAAGCCGAAAAGGAAATCGACCAACTGCTGTTGCAGGGTTGGGTAAAGGATGAAGCCCCGAAGATGCCAGGTCAGGAAGCCGCGACCCGGCAGGAAAGTCGGGCGTAATTCCTGTCACGCTTCACAGCGGTAGCCGAGAAGGTCGAGTCCTTCAAGGAGGTAATCGGCCAGTAGCGGGTGAGCAATAAGGTATTCTGCAGTGTTTTCTCCCCAGTTCAGGCGGGCCTCCTGCAAGGCCGTTTCCCATTCAGCCGGGCTGAAATCATTTCTGCCGACCCACATCAATGCAACCAGGGCCTGCTGTTGATCCGGTTCGAGATCATCGACAGTTGCCTTGAATTCCTGAAAAACGCTATCGCCGGTATGGTCGGCCAGTACCTGCAGTGCCCAGTCATCTGTCGGGCTGTCTGGTACGTCCGGCAGTACGACCTGTTCCTTGCTGTGGAATACGCGTGCCCGGGAAATCAGAAAACAAACTGTATCAGGATTCAGATTCAACATAACAGACCTCGTCAGAGTGGGTAGCCTGTTCAGGGGGTATTTGTCTCAGTGCTGCTTCCGGTAAGTTCCGATCAGCTGGCCCTGTGACAGTATGTGTCCTTTCATGGCAGCTTCGAGCTGCCCTTTGGTCGGCTTGTCGAGGCCTTCCAGAACTGTATCCAGCGCATATAACTTGTGAAAATAACGATGCCGTCCGATGGGTGGGCAGGGCCCGCCATAACCGGTACGTTTCCAGTCATTCAGGCCTTCCTGTGTCCCGTCCGGCAGGTCTGCCGCCGTGACATCTTCCGGCAGGCCGGATATGTGCACGGGCAGGTTGTAAAGCAGCCAGTGTACCCAGGTCATGCGTGGTGCGGCCGGATCAGGTGCATCCGGATCGTCCATAATCAGAACCAGGCTTCTGGCTTCTTCGGGTATGCCTTGCCATTCCAGTGGTGGAGAAATGTCATCCCCCTGGCAGGTATATTTTGACGGAATCTCACCACCATCCGAAAAGGCCGGTGAATGAATCTGTAATGCCATTTTTGCCTCCCCGGCATACACACTGGCAGATACCAGTAACACTGCCATGCCTGTAGACAGTAACCGCCCGTACCAACCAGCCCCTCGTCTGGTCGGTAGCAGGCGTTTGCTAATACGGTGCTGCACCCGGCTCGGGCTCCTCACTTTCTTCAGGGGTTGTATAACGCCCTTTGCCCTCAAAGGCATCGAACTCTGTAATATCCAGCTTGTTATCAGTATTTTTATCGATAGCCTGCCAGCTTTTTGTCAGATCCTTTCTGGCATTGGCTTCTTCATTGCTGATATAGCCATCGCCATTGGTATCAAGTGCTTCGAATGTCGCCGGAAAGCCGGCTGATACTGCAGTGCCCGAGACAAGCAGGGCACCGGCAACCAGAACAGATTTACAGGTTTTCATGATCACTCTCCTTGGGTAACGATTTTCCACATCTGAAATATATAGCACTCCCTTGTCGTATTATCCTTGATCGATGTCAGCGTAGGGACACGTTAACAGGTTAGTACAGAAAATCCGGTTTATCCCGACTATCCTTAGCAAATGGAACAATGATGAGTCGACCATGAGCAAATTCTTTCTCGATACACCCATTGCACAGCACATCTGGGAAACCCGGTATCGGCTGTATGTGGACGGTGTGGCACAGGATCGGACTATTGAAGACAGCTGGCATCGGGTGGCCGGTACGCTGGCTTCTGTTGAGGGGCATGATGCAGCGTCATGGGAAGAACGCTTTTACGGCATCCTGGAGGATTTTCGCTTTCTCCCCG
>JALVCM010000213.1 GCA_027010005.1 Thiohalobacter sp. | reverse complement strand
AATAAAGTTACTTCTCCCCCCCTTGGCGCCCCCCTCAACAGAGGGGTGGCGCTTTTTTACCCAGGGTATACCCGAGGTCAAATCCGGGTATGACCCAGTTATATCTGCCACGGCCCCCTCATAGACTTTGTCCTGTACAACCAGACACAACAACACCTATGAGGAAACCACCATGTTCAAGAAAAAAACACTGACGGCTGTCATTGCGCTGGCGATGGGCCTTGCTGCATTGCCTGTCGCTGTCATGGCCGACGACGATGATGATGATAATGACAACAAAGGATATGTCCTGACAGGGAACTGTGCCCAACTGCCTGCCGACCGAACCACCGAATTCCACGGCAATCCGATGACCAGCAACCTGAACCTGGCCATGGCGGGTAACCAGTGGGTGGTTTTTGACAAGTTCATGCAGGCCTTCAATGAACTCCGAGCTGTGGACGACGACGATATCGACCTCACCGCCATTGGCAATCAGCCCCGCACCTTTGCCGGTCTGCAGAAAGAGGGTGCCGACTATTTCATCGAACTCATCCCGCCGGGCCAGGAACGTAACCAGATCAAGAGCGGCTGTATGCTGCTGGGTAACGAGGACCCGCGGAACTATCTTCCGACCAGCATCCAGGTTGATTTTGATGTCTTTACCAGCACCAACTTCAACCTGATGCGTGATCTTGCGGCTAATGGCTTTGTAACCGAAGCGATCCCCTACATCCGTAACCAGCTGACCTTGATGACGGATGCCGCCAACAGCGCAGGTATAGGTAATGGTGCTGACCCGACGATCGACGCTACGCTCGATCTCCTGGACCCGGCGATCCGGGTTTCCGAAGTCGACCACATCAACGAAGGTGTCCATCGCGGTATCAATGCCATGTACCAGCGTATGGATGAATATACCCGCCTGAATGGTACCGCAGCCGATATTGCCGCACTCGATATACTCTTGGCCGCTGTCACCAATCCACAACCGGGTTCACCTGCGGCAACCCGCACCGGGGTGAGTACCAACTTCAACCTGGCCACCAACCCGGCCTGCAACTACAGTGGTCACGCTTCCATCCCGGACGGTACACTGCGGCTGTGCGAGTTCGCTATCCTGAACAAGGCCAACACCCATGAAACCCGTGTACACCACGTTGAGACTCCCTCACGTATTCTCGCGGGTGAGTCCGACGTTGGTCCTGTCTGGGTTTCCGAACTGCAACTGGCCGTCAACAACGGTGATGCGGTAAGCGGCTTCCAGCCGATCGATACGGTGAACCGCCCGGTTGTCTACTCTGTCGCCTTCCTTGCCACCATGCAGAAAAAGCACAAGCGCCTGGCAAAAAAATGGGTAAATTTCCTGCGCAGCCCTGAAGGTGTCCAGGTTTACGTCGATGGCGGTTTCTCTGCACTGACGGGTTCCGAACAGGGTGAACGTTACTCGATTGCCGCTGACGGCAGTCTTGTTATCACGCCATTTACACCCTGATCTTTTTTCTTCTCTACCTGCCCGCTCTCCGGAGCGGGTTTTTTTTTGCGCCGGTCATCCCTGATTTAGGATAAACTCGCTACAGGCTTCACCGGACCGGAGCAAAAATGACCAGGAACAGCCTTGTCAACAGCTTCCTGCCGCGTAAATCGTTTGGCGCGCTGGTGTCTGCCCTGCTCAGCCGCGGCTACCACTGTATGGCGCCAGCAATACGTGATGGCGCAGTTGTCTACGAGGCATTGCAACCCGGCGGTGATCTGCCCACGGGGCTTTCAGTACACCAGTCACCGGGCTGCTACACGGTAGAAATCACGGATTCACCCCGTAACTTTGACTGGTCGAACGGCCCCTTTGCCCTCAAACCCCTGGTCTTCAAATCTCGCGAAACCCTGTGGACGGTCGAACGCCGGGCGGATGGACAGATGGCCTTCAGTGAATCACAGGAAAGCCCCGACCCCGTGGCAGTCATCGGTGTCCGGGCCTGTGACCTGGCGGCGCTTGCGCTGCAGGACCGCCACTTCCTGAAGGAGGGCAGCACTGACCCGCTCTACCAGACCCGGCGCGAGTCCCTGTTCCTGGTCGCTGTAAACTGCACCCGGCCCGCTGAGACCTGTTTCTGTGTATCGACGGGTGACGGCCCGACGGCCCGCGAGGGCTTCGACCTGCAACTGGATGAACTGGACGAGGGTTTTGTCATTCACAGTGGCAGCCCGGCAGGCCAGGAAATCCTGCAGGCATTGCCCCTCGAACCCGTTACCTCCGAACACGAAGCGACGGTTGCCGCACAAAACCGGCAGGCTGCCGAATGCCAGCGCCGCCGCCTGCCATCCGGTTCACTCGAAGCCGTTCTGTTCGACAACCTTGAGCACCCGCACTGGCAGGCGGTCGCGGAGCGTTGCCTGTCCTGCGGAAATTGCACCTCGGTCTGCCCGACCTGTTTCTGTTATCGAGAGCAGGATACCGGCTCGCTGGATCTCTCACGTTCGACACATACCCGCGAATGGGATTCCTGTTTTACCCAGGGACACAGCTATATCCACGGCCTGACCATTCGCGCCGGCACGGATCTCCGTTATCGCCAGTGGCTGACCCACAAACTGGGAAGCTGGCACAGCCAGTACGGACGCTCCGGCTGTGTCGGTTGCGGACGCTGCATCAGCTGGTGCCCGGTCGGCATCGACCTGACCGAAGAAGTCAGCAGCATTGTGGGCAACAGCTCATGAGGCCTGCACTGCATTGTCCCGTTGAAGCGGAAATTATCCTGCGCAAGCAGGAATCCCCGTCGATCGTTTCACTCACCGTTCGCCTGACCGACAGTGCATATGCCGAACGCTATACTTTCAAACCCGGGCAGTTCAACATGCTGTACCTTTACGGTGTGGGTGAAATACCGGTTTCCATCAGCTCGGACCCGCAGGACCACGGCACGCTGACGCATACCATTCGCAGTGTCGGGCGGGTATCAGGGGGGCTTACCCGGCTCGGGGTCGGTGACCGGATCGGGCTGCGTGGTCCTTACGGGCGTGGCTGGCCACTGCACAATCTGGATAACAGCAACCTGGTGATTATCACGGGCGGGCTGGGTTGTGCACCGGTCGTACCCGTCATCGACTATGTCATCCGGCGTCGCGACCGGTTTGGACAATTGATTATCATGCAGGGTGTAAAGCATAGCGACGACCTGATCTGGCGGGAACGCTACAACGCCTGGGCCGAACAGCCCCACACAAGGGTATTGCTTGCCGCCGATGTGGGCGGGAAGCACTGGAACGGCGTGGTCGGCCCGGTCACTGAACTGTTTGACCAGGCACAGCTGCCGACACAAAACAGCGCGGCTTTCCTGTGCGGCCCCGAGCCAATGAT
>JALVCM010000212.1 GCA_027010005.1 Thiohalobacter sp. | reverse complement strand
TTCGGATTATGTTGAAGAACTGCTCGATATGTCCGAGGACCTGCTCGAGATCCAGGATTCGGCAAAGAGTATCGCCTCCCAGTCGGATGATTTGTTTGCGGTCGCACTTCGCCTGCAGAATGCCTACTCACTGGCGGCAGACCTGCGTTCGATTCAGCCCGAGATGGCATATATCTTTGGTGTCGTTAGCCTTCTGGTACTGTTCCTGCTGGGTATGCAGGTGTACCGTGATCAGGAAGCCCGTCGTAAACACGCGGAGAAGGAAAACACGGATAACCAGGAAGCTATCCTTCGTCTTCTTGACGAAATGGGCAACCTGGCCGATGGTGACCTGACAACCTACGCCACAGTGACCGAGGACTTCACCGGCGCGATTGCGGACTCCGTTAACTACACCATTGACGCACTGCGTGACATGGTAACGACCATCAATGAGACATCCGGCCAGGTGTCGGCAGCAGCCAGGCAGACACAGGAAACTGCGCAACACCTGACAGAGGCCAGTAATCACCAGGCGGAAGAAATCACCAGTGCCACTACGGCAATCAACGAGATGGCCGTGTCGATCGATGAGGTGTCCCGCAATGCCGATGACACGGAACAGATGGCGGTCAAGTCGGTTGAATTCGCCCGTAAGGGTGGTGATACCGTTCGCCGTAATATCGAAGGTATGGACCGCATTCGTGAAAACATCCAGGAAACATCGAAACGTATCAAGCGTCTGGGCGAAAGCTCCCAGGAAATCGGTGATATCGTCGAGCTGATCAATGACATCGCGGAACAGACCAACATCCTCGCCCTGAATGCAGCGATCCAGGCGGCGATGGCCGGTGAAGCAGGCCGCGGTTTCGCGGTGGTTGCTGACGAAGTCCAGCGTCTCGCTGAACGTTCGGGTAATGCAACCAAGCAGATTGAGGCACTCGTGAAGACGATCCAGACAGATACCAACGAAGCGGTTATCTCCATGGAGCAGAGTACCGCGGGTGTGGTAAACGGTGCACGGCTGGCCGAGGAGTCCGGGGAAGCACTGGACGAGATCATGAATGTGTCCGAAGACCTTTCCTCGTTGATCCAGAACATCTCTGCATCGGCACGCCAGCAGTCCAAGGCGGCGGCAAATATCTCCGAGACCATGCATGTTATCCAGGAGATCACGACCCAGACGTCTGCCGGTACCAACGAAACAGCGGCATCCATCGGTAATCTCGCAGGACTTGCTGACGAGATGGGCGGATCGGTCGCCGGTTTCAAGCTTCCGGAATAACAGAGAGGAAACGGAGCGATCGTGTCAGATCTGGCCGGACAGTCCGGTGCAGCATATGAACCCCGGCAGCAGGCCGGGTGTTCACAGCACATCGATGACCGGCAGTTTGCAAGATGGACCCGGTTGCTCGAAGGACGTGCAGGACTGTTTATTGCGCCTGAACGCAAGTCCTTCCTCGCCAGCGGGCTCAGGGCAAGGATGCGTGAAACGGGGTGCGGTGACCTGGGAGAGTATTATCGGCTTCTTTCGTCACCGGCAAGGCAGGCACGCGAGTGGCCGTTGCTGGTCGACCAGCTTACGGTCCATGAAACCTGCTTCTTTCGTCATGCAGCATCGATGGGGCTGGTGGAGGACGTTGTTTTACCTGGTTTCCCAGATCGTAAAACAGTCTTCAAGGCCTGGAGCGTTGCCTGTTCAACAGGTGAGGAAGCCTACAGCCTGGCTATGTTGATAGACCGTTTTTGTACCGACAGGGGGGCGGGTTTGCGGTTTGGCGTGACAGGCACCGACATCAGTCTACCGTCCTTGCGGCAGGCGAAAGCTGCGAGCTATATAGAACGACGGTTGAAAGATATCCCCGAAGACCTTCGGCAAAGATATTGCACGCCGGTGACACAGAGCCGGTTTGAAGTAAAGAAGCGATTGCGTGAACGCATCTGTTTTGCGCAGTTGAATCTTTGTGATGTCGCTTCGTCGCCGATGGCGGATATGGATCTTGTGTTTTGTCAGAATCTTCTGATTTATTACGATCGTGAACGACGGCTGGAGATTGTTAACAGCCTGTCGGATTGTCTCGGGCCGGGGGGAGTGCTGGTACTGGGGCCCGGGGAATTGCTGAATTGGCAACATCCACATATGGAGAAAGTGCGCTACAAGGATACGCTTGCGTATCGTCGCACGGACTAAAAGCACTTGGTGCAGGATGGAAGGAACTAAAATGAATCAGGTAATCGACTTCAGTACACTGACGTGGGTTAAGAACGAGCTGGATGAAACGCTGAAAGAGGCGCGCCATTCACTCGAAGCGTATGTTGAAGACACATCAGATGCAGCCCGGTTAGGCTTCCTTTCCGCCCATTTGCACCAGGTATACGGTACCCTGCAAATGGTCGAGTTGTACGGTGCAGCCTTGCTGGCCGAGGAAATGGAGCAGGTGGCCAAAGCGCTGACCGATGGCAAGGTTGCGCAGCAGGACGATGCCTGCAGTGTGCTGATGCGCGCTATCCTTCAGCTTCCCGATTATCTGGACCGCCTCATATCAGGCAGCCAGGACATTCCGCTGGTGTTGCTGCCGGTTCTGAATGATTTGCGCGCAGTGCGCGGCGCGAATCTGCTTTCCGAAAATGTCATGTTCTCGCCGGATCTCGATGTGGCACTGCCTGAAGAGGTGGCGGCCTACAGCGTCGAAGGGGATCTGGATGCCAGGGTAAAACAGCTGCGCCACAGTTTTCAGGTGGGGCTGCTAGGCTGGTTCCGTGGTGGAGAGAACGTAGAGAAATCACTGACCGCCCTGTCCGATGTGCTCGATACGCTTCATGGTCTGAGTCATGAAGTGGCTGTCAAACGCCTGTGGTGGATTGCAGCAGGTGTGGTCGATGCTGTGCGGGCAGGCACACTGGATGGCAGCGTGTCGGTCAAGCGTCTTATGGGACAGGTCGACCGGCAGATCAAGCGACTGGCCGATCATGGCGAGGTCGGGCTCGCCCGGGAGCCGGCCATCGATCTGGCAAAGAATTTACTGTTTTACACGGCACAGTCAGGCGAGGCGGGTGAACGTGTTGGTGCTATACAGGAAACCTACCGCCTGCAGGATCTTCTTCCCGGTGAAGAAGAGATGGCGGCCGCAAGGGAAAGCCTGTCCGGTGCGAATGCCGACCTGTTTGAAACAGTCGCAGTTGCCGTCAAGGAAGAACTGGCGCGCCTGAAGGATCAGCTGGATATCGCACTGCGTAAAGGGTGTGAAAATACAGAAGAGCTGGGTGGGATGGTGCAGACCCTGACGTCACTGGGTGATACGCTGGGCATGCTGAGCCTTGGAGAGGCGCGTGCCGCTGTTGTGTCCAAGGTGGATGAG
>JALVCM010000211.1 GCA_027010005.1 Thiohalobacter sp. | reverse complement strand
AACATCACCGACGTTGTCGTCCGGGGTAAACACGTCCACCTTCATGATCGGTTCCAGCAGCTGCGGACCGGCCTTGGGCACGGACTGGCGGTAAGCACCCTTGGCGGCGATCTCGTAGGCCACGGCCGAGGAGTCGACGGCGTGGTAGCCACCGTCGGTCAGTGTGACCTTCACGTCCAGCAGCGGGAAGCCTGCGAGCACGCCCTCTTCCATACTGGTGCGGAAACCCTTTTCAACCGCCGGCCAGAATTCGCGCGGCACGTTACCACCGGTAACCTTCGACTCGAATTCAAAGCCACTGTTCACTTCGCCCGGCTCGATGATGTAATCGATCTTGGCGAACTGGCCGGAACCACCGGTCTGCTTCTTGTGTGTATAGCTGTCTTCGACACGCTGGGTGATGGTTTCGCGGTAGGCCACCTGCGGCTTGCCGACTTCGACGTCGATGCCGTGGGTACGCTTGAGGATGTCGACCTTGATATCCAGGTGCAACTCGCCCATACCTTTCATAATGGTCTCGCCGGATTCCTCGTCGGTCTCGACGCGGAAGGACGGATCTTCCTGCACCATCTTGCTGAGCGCGATACCCATCTTCTCGGAGCCGGCCTTGTCTTTCGGTGCAATGGCGATCGAGATAACCGGGTCCGGGAACACCATCGGTTCCAGCGTGGCCGGGTTTTTGGGATCGGCCAGGGTGTGACCGGTCTGCACATTCTTCATGCCGACGATGGCGATGATGTCGCCGGCCTGGGCGGAACTGATTTCCTCACGGTCGTCCGCATGCATGACGACCATACGGCCGATACGCTCGGTCTTGCCGGTGAAGGTATTAAGAATGGTGTCGCCCTTGTTGATACGTCCGGAATAAATACGCACAAACGTCAGCGCACCGAAACGGTCGTCCATAATCTTGAACGCCAGTGCGCGCAACGGACGGTCGGGGTCGACGATGGCGTACTCACCGGTTTCGTTACCTTCCAGGTCCACTTCAGGCTGCGGCTTGACCTCGGTCGGGCTCGGCAGGTAGTCGACAACGGCGTCCAGCACCAGCTGCACACCCTTGTTCTTGAACGAGGAGCCACAGTAGGTCGGGAAGAAGTCCAGCGCGATGGTGCCCTTGCGGATGCAACGCTTGAGATCATCAACAGAAGGCTCTTCACCTTCCAGGTAGGCTTCCATCAGGTCGTCGTCCTGCTCGAGGGCGGTTTCGACCAGCTTCTCGCGCCATTCCTCGACCAGGTCGGTCATGTCGGCCGGTACGTCTTCGATGGAGTATTTCATCGGATCGCCGGAGTCGTCCCAGATCCACGCCTTGCGGGTCAGCAGGTCGACCATGCCCTTCAGATCGTCTTCCACACCGATCGGCAGCACCATCACCAGCGGGTTGGCGGCCAGTACATCTTCCACCTGCTTGACCACGCGGTAGAAATCCGCACCGACACGGTCCAGCTTGTTGACGTAGATGATACGTGCCACTTCGGACTCGTTGGCATAACGCCAGTTGGTCTCGGACTGGGGTTCCACACCGCCGGAGGCACAGAACACACCGACGCCGCCGTCGAGCACTTTCAGCGAACGGTACACTTCAATCGTGAAGTCCACGTGTCCGGGGGTATCAATAATGTTCAACCGGTGACCGTTCCACTCACAGGTGGTCGCAGCGGACTGGATGGTAATGCCGCGCTCCTGTTCCTGTTCCATGAAATCGGTGGTCGCGGCGCCGTCGTGCACCTCGCCGATCTTGTGGATCTTGCCGGTCAGTTTCAGGATACGCTCGGTGGTCGTGGTCTTGCCGGCGTCCACGTGGGCGAAAATACCGATATTCCGGTAATGGCTTAGGTCTGTCATGGTATCAACTCACTAACTTGTAAAATCGTCATCGAACCGCACTTTCCGCCCGCCGAAAATAAAACAAACCATGTTAAATCAATAACATGGCTTGCATCTCGATCAGACTGGCGAAGAGGTGCCGTGCCGCGAAGGTCTGTCTGTCCGCCCCTGGGCGAACGGGCATTCCGTCCTAAATGGCCGCGTATGATACCGGAAAATGCCGGTTCTGTATGGAGAATTTTCGTTCCGGGGAAAAATCAGCCCGGCAGGGGCATATCCTCATCCGGAACCGCCCGGTAGAGGGAGCTGACCCGGATCGCGCGCGGCTCGATAATGCACGCTTCACGGCACTGGCCACAGCCGATACACAGCGCGGCATCGATCACCGGTTTCCAGTTTTCCCAATGCAGGGCACCGGGTTGTGGGCAGGATGCTGCACAGGCACCACACTCCGGACCCTGCCAGGGCAGGCAGTGTTCGGTATCAATTTCCGCGCGCGCCAGTTTCGGCAGCGGCAGCGGCTCATCCTCTTCCTGCTCCGGCAGACGCAGGGCGCCCGGTTCGCACGCGGCGACACAGGGCCAGTCCTCGCACAGGTGACAGCTTTTATGCGTGAGGTCCAGTGCCGGCGAGCCGGCGAACTGCACGCCCAGCCGGGCCGGCAGGGGAAAAATAGTCTGGTGCGGACAGGCTTCGATACAGGCATTGCAACGCGTACAGGCGAGCAGGAATTCCAGTTCATCCAGTGCCCAGGGCGGTCGTATCCAGCGTGCCGCGTGACGGGACACCTGCCGGTCTGCCTCCCTGACCAGGCTCTCTCCGGTCTTGCTCGCCACCTGGCGAAAGAACCCGCGCCGTGAAGCATCCATTACATTCTCATAATCATGGGCTGCGACAGCAGCCACAGGTGAAAACCGGTGATCAGCACCACAAACCCGAGCATCGGCAACAGCCGCCAGCTGCCGCTGTGGCCACTGCCCGCCAACAGGGTACGCCCGCGATGACGCACGATCTGCACAGCAATCCAGAACCCGAACACCATCAGCCCGGCCTGTATGGCAAACAGGGTTTGCTGGGAAATCAGCATATCAAAATGGCGCGCGTGTTTTTCCGCCATGCTCAGGGGCGCCATGCCGGTGCCCAGCGGGTTCTCGAACACGGCGGTAATGCCCACGCCTTCACGTACCAGGTGGTTGAGGTTGTGTGCCATGTGATAGGCAAACGCCAGCGGCAGGGCGACAAACGCCAGCGTAGTGAACATGCGCCGGAATGAGGTACCGCCGATCAGTTGCCGGGTGATTGCAACAAATACTGCATACACCAGTACCACGGCCGCCATACTGGCAAACATACCCACGGTGAAACTGGCCAGCAGTTGTCCCGAATCGTGCAGGAGTCGCGCGACATCACTCATCCAGGTTTCCCAGAACGGCATCATCGACAGGCCATGGAAACCGGTCAGTGCCAGCAGGCCGATCATGAACCAGGCCTCGTCATGGCGGGGCCTTGCATCCTGCACG
>JALVCM010000210.1 GCA_027010005.1 Thiohalobacter sp. | reverse complement strand
CTCTTCAATTCTGAGCCGGACTGTCAGAGATTGCCGCGCTTCGCTCGCAATGACGGGTAAGCCAGAACAGGTTTAACATGCAACGCAGAACGTTTATCAAGTCGATCGGTGTCACTGCTGCAGCCACTGCTGCACCGCTGGCATCGGCTGCCTTGCCGAAACGTTCCTCGCTGCGCTACCTGCGTCCACCCGGTGCGCTGCCCGAGGACGAGTTCCTCAGCCGTTGCATCCGCTGTGGCCAGTGCGGTGAAGCCTGTCCCAATCGCTGTATCAGTTATTTCGGCACCGGCAATGGCCTGGCATCACTGGATACGCCCTATATCGTGCCACGTGAAAAGGCCTGTATTCTGTGCATGAAGTGTGGTGATGTGTGTCCCAGTGGCGCCATCCAGCCGATCGTGCGCGAACTGGAACCGATTCTTGCAGGTGTGCACATGGGGCATGCCGTGGTCAACGAGCGTCTGTGCCTGTCCTACCAGGGCAAGAGTTGCGGGGTCTGTTACCGGGCCTGCCCGCTACCGGATGTTGCCATCAGCGTCGGGATGATGGAACAGCCGCACGTCACCGACAAGTGTGTAGGCTGTGGATTGTGTGAACGTTCCTGCATCCAGATGCCGCAGGCGATTCGAATTGTCCCCAACTACGGCTAAAGAGTGAACATGAAGGCAAAACCGTTTTTTCTCTGGCGACATCTCAACAAGCTGCGTTGGCTGACGCTGGCGACAGTGTTCTCGATGCTGGTGCTGTTACCGTTCGTGCATGTCTACCAGACTTACATGGCAGCGCACGCCTATGACCTGCTTGCGCCACAGGAAAAGGAACTGTACGACACCATGGAAATGCTGACCCGGCCGTTTGTCAGCGATCCTGTCGAAGACCTGGATGCCATCAAGGGCAATACCTGGTCCGGGACGTTTTTTGGTTTGCAACTCAGTGACCCGCTGGCGGCCCTGGGGCAGATGGCGGCAGGGATGAACCTGTATACGCCGTTCCTGCTGACAGCACTGATCCCGGTCCTGTTCACGGTACTGTTCGGGCGTTTCTACTGCGGGTGGATCTGCCCGGCCAGCTTCCTGTATGAACTGAACAGTAACTTTGCCATCCTGTTGCGACGCATGGGGCTGCATACCGGGCGCCGTCAACTCGACAAGCGTTTCAAATATATTGTGCTGGCCGCCGGTGTGGTGATCTCCATGCTGACCGGTTCGGTGGTCATGGCAGCGGTCTACCCGCCGGCCGTGGTCGGGCGGGAAATCTATTATGCGGTTGCGCTGGGTGGCTTTGGTGCAGGTGCCGTATTCTTTGCTGTGACACTGCTGTTTGACCTGCTGGTGTCGCAGCGGGGGTTTTGCCGTTACCTGTGCCCGGGCGGGGCCCTGTATTCCCTGCTGGGCCGCTACCGTCTGCTGCGTATCCAGCGTATTGTGGAAAACTGTAACGATTGCGCCAAGTGCAATGCCATTTGCGAATTCGGCCTGGACCCGCTGCGTGACGGTTTCGGGCAGGAGTGCAATAATTGTACGGCCTGTATTGCCGTCTGTCCGACCGATGCGCTGACCTTCGAGATCAGGCTGAAGGACGTGGGCTACCAGGGCCACGGGCACCTGGGCAAGCGTTACCTGCGTGATCACCCGGCTGAACAACAGTCGAAGGAGGTCGCATGATCCAGCGACGTACCGTATTACAGCGACTCATCTACGCAGCGGGTATTGCCGCGGCCAGTACCTTGCCCTACGGCTTCGTGCGTCTCACGACACCCGAAGCCCGGGCGGATTTCAGTACTCACCTGCGTCCCCCCGGTGCCCTGAAAGACGATAATGCATTTAACAGTGCCTGCATTGGTTGCGGACTTTGTGGCGAGGTGTGCCCGCCGCGCTGTATCAAGTTCTACCAGCGTGAGGGGGGTGACAGGGCCAATACTCCCTACATCGACCCGGAACAGAAGGCCTGTATTCTGTGCAACAAGTGCATGCAGATGTGTCCTACCGAGGCGCTGACCGAGACACCGCGTAACGATGTCGATATGGGCATTGCCCAGATTGATCGTAGCGCCTGTTACCCGTGGGTGGATCGCGGTATCTGCGGTGCCTGTGTCAGTATTTGTCCGTTGGGCGAACGTGCCATCGGTTTCAAGTTCTGGAACCAGTACCAGCCTGTTGTAAAATCGGAATGCGTCGGTTGCGGCCTGTGTGTCGAGGTCTGTCCACACCCGAGCCTGCCGATTCGCATTGTTGAACGTTCAGAAGGAACGGTAACCCGCCACCGTATATGAAAAGCTTTCGACAGTTTGTAGTGGCCTGTAGCCTGTTTGTGTGTATGGCACCGGCGTTTGCCCACCACGTGCTGGGGCGCCCGGCCTACAGCCTGAATGAAGATTCCAATACCCCGCCGAGCATGCAGGTCGAGACCCAGATCGGCAATTATTTCGTGACCTACATGGTGTTCCCGGCATTTCCCCGCGCCGGTGAGCCGGGGCGCATCAACCTGTATGCCAGTCACATGGACAGCGGTGAGCCATTCAGCGGTGAAGTGACGTTTACCGCACGTGATGACACCTGGTTTGGTGAGGCAGAGCAGGAGGTGTTGGGTGTACAGCCACCGGATGACAATGTGTTTCGCCAGGGCTTTGTGTTCAGCAACGATGGCAGCTATATCATTCGTGCCGAATTCCAGGCGGATGGCGAGCCCTACCTGGTCGATTTCCCGTTACGCATCGGGCAGCCCTCGCCGGTCGGGCCTGTCACACTGGCGGTGGTAGCATTGCTGGTGGTACTGATTGCGGCCAACCTGTTTCAGCGCAAGCGCCTGCAGCGTGATCGTATTCGCAGCGCGCATCGTGACGAACGTATTGCCGGTAGCAAGGAAGAGGGCGCACCGTGATCATGACCCACCCGGGCCTGCCCGCGGTCTGGGGCATGCTGGTGATCGGCGGCATGGTCATCCTGACACTGTGGGCGCTCGTTGCACCCTTGCCGGGTTCCGCCAGTGCGGCTGTATACAGTCTTGTGCGGGTGCCCGTGGTGCGGGGGATTGTCCGTTACCTGGTCGCCAGCCCGAAAATCCTGCTCGGCCTGAAGCTGGTGTTTGTCGCACTGTTCCTGCTGGTGATTTACGCCGGCCTGTTCGGCAACCCGATCCCGGAACGTAACATCGCCACGCTGCTGACCTGGAATATCTGGTGGGCCGGGCTGATTTTTTCCGTATTCTTCCTGGGCACTGCCTGGTGTGCAGTCTGTCCCTGGGACACGCTGGCACAGTGGCTGGTACGGCGCAGGTTGTGGAAGCGCGCCGAGCCGAATAACAGTCTCAACCTGCGTGTGCCGCGTGCCCTGCGCACCATCTGGCCGGCATTACTG
>JALVCM010000209.1 GCA_027010005.1 Thiohalobacter sp. | reverse complement strand
TTCCTCGTTGCCTTTCAGCTGAACGACACTGCCGTCCTCGAGGGTAAACTGGTAGGTGGTGTTCTCCAGGTCCTTCTCTTTCACCAGCACACCCTGGAACGCTTCAGGGTTGAAGCGGAAGGTCGTGCAACCCTTCAGCCCCTGTTCGTAGGCGTACAGGTAAATATCCTTGAACTCGTCGAAGGGATAGTCGGTCGGCACGTTGGCCGTCTTGGAAATCGATGAGTCCACCCACTTCTGTGCAGCCGCCTGGATATCGACGTGCTGCCTGGGCGTCACGTCATCTGCAGCAATAAAATACTCGGGCAACTGCTGTGAGGCATCATCACTGCCCGGTGCCGCCTGCGGGTTCACCAGCGAGCGGTAGGCCAGCAACTCAAAGGAAAGCACCTCGACCTTTTCCTTGCTCTTGCGCCCTTCACGGATAACATTACGGTAATAATGGTGTGCAAAACTCGGTTCGATACCATTACTGGCATTGTTGGCCAGTGACAGGGAAATAGTACCGGTCGGCGCAATCGAGGAATGGTGTGTGAAGCGCGCACCATTCTCGGCCAGCCGCTCGACCAGGTCCGGGGCAATCTCACTGACCTGCTGCATGTAACGGCTGTAACGCGCATGTAACACTTTGCCTTTTATCCTGTCACCGATTTCGTAACCGTCGAGTTTCATTTCCGGACGCTTGCGCAGCATCTCGGCGGTCACTTCAAACTCTTCTTCGAGAATCGGTGCCGGGCCTTTCTCGCCAGCCAGTTCCAGTGCCGTCTGCCAGCCGGTCAGCGCCAGTTCGCGGCTGACCTTTTCCGTAAACTCGACCGAGTCCTTCTCGCCATACTTCATACGCAGCATGGTGCTGGTGGACCCCAGCCCCAGGAACCCCATGCCGTGGCGTCGCTTGCGCAGGATCTCATCACGCTGCCCTTCCAGCGGCAGACCGTTGATCTCCACCACATTGTCGAGCATGCGGGTAAAGATAGACACCACCTTGCGGAACTCGTCCCAGTCAAAGTGTGCATTTTCGGTAAAGGGTTCACGCACGAACTTGGTCAGGTTGATAGAACCCAGCAGGCAGGAACCGTAGGGGGGTAAAGGCTGCTCTCCACAGTTGTGCGCATGCAGACCATTGGCATCGAAGGTGTTGATACCAGGCACCTGCACATCGTAAACATCTTCGGTGCCTGCTTCCGTCACAGCATCAACACGGGCGACGAAGCGCTCGCGATTCAGCTTGCGTTGATAGCCGGCGAGCAATTCATCCAGCTTCCACTGTTTATCACTATCAGCAAAACCGACCTGATCGCGGAACTGCAACAGATTTTCACCGCTGATGACCAGTTCATGTTGTGGCTTGATAGCATATTCAGCTATACCGCCCTTGCCATCCGGCAGACTCGCACATGTTTGCGCACGACGGTCTTTATAAATCTGTGAAACCACGCCCAGACGCAACAACATACGCTGAACGGCTTCCAGACGAGGCAAATCGGATTGTGCCAGGCGCACACTGACGCCTTTGCGCTGCGTGCCCTGTACGGAACCATCCGCATCAAAGAAGCCCCTCAGGAAACCTTGATAAAACCGGCTCGAGGCCTGCTCCATGACAGGTGTAATCACCTTGTCACCCGGCTGCATGCCAACCTCTTCTGCGAGTTTTTTCAGCGCAGCCAGTGACAACCGGTATTCATTGCGCCCGGCTACTTCGCTCCAGCCGCTAAAGTCTGCACGATGCGGAAGACTGTTTGCCGCGTTCAGCGCTTCAGCCATGACCGCCGAAACACCCGTATTCAAAACAGCACCAGCACCATTTGCCACCGCCGCAGGTTTCCAGACGGAAAGTACTGCCTTGTCCTGCTTCAGGGTGCCATCGCCCACCAGCAGACCCAGCAGGTAGCCCTGTTCACGGTTATAGTTTCCTGCCCACTGCGTACAGGCGCGATGATCATTCAGCAGAACGCGGTCACCTTTGCGTAATTGACCCGCTTCACACCACTCGGTCTCTGTGGTGTAACGTGTAAATTGCGTGACCCGGCGCACCCTGTGGTCAGCCGTCAGCCGCAACCGGTAACCTTCTGCGGTTTGCAATTTAACAACCGGTTTGGTGGCGGTTTTGAAGAAACCTTCACGGCTACTTGCATGTACAGCGCCGTCAATCAAGGCATCAAACGGCTTCGCAATCAAATCAGATACCTGCCGCGGTCCTTCTGTGGTCTGCACCCAGGTATCCGCAGTCACGCAGGGGTTGGTCGCACGCACATTTTCATCGAACCAGTTGTTGTTCATCTCATTGACCTTGTCGATGAGAATGAAACCCGGTTCGGCGAAATCGTAGGTGGATGCCATGATCATGTCCCACAGGCGGCGGGCACGGATGGTACGGTAGACCTTGCAGGCCACCAGCCCGTTTTCATTGCTGACATAGCCTTCGTGGGTTGGCCACTCACGCCATACCACCTGACTGGCATCGTACAGATCCAGGTTATCGTCCTCGACCTCCTGCTGCGTCAGCGGAAAGGCCAGCTTCCACTCGCTGTCGTGACTGACGGCCTCCATAAATTCACGGGTAATCAGCAGCGACAGGTTGAACTGGCGCAACCGGCCGTCCTCACGCTTGGCGCGCACAAAGTCCATGACATCGGGATGACCGACATCGAAGGTCGCCATCTGCGCGCCACGGCGGCCACCGGCTGACGACACGGTGAAACACATCTTGTCGTAGATATCCATGAACGACAGCGGGCCGGAGGTGTAGGCACCGGCACCCGATACATAAGCGCCTTTCGGGCGCAGGGTGGAAAATTCATAACCGATGCCGCAATTGTGAATCACCATAAGGCCGTTGTTGCCGGCGAGGTAGTTATTGTGTTTTTCGACAGTAAAGTCGAAGAACGTTTCCGGCAAATCAAGGCCGCGTTTCACCGAATCCACCGGACGCAGTGTGCGCACGAACGCAATAAGACCGGACAGGTGAGGAAAACGTTGCTGCCAGCGATCCAGCCAGACACGACTCACAATGCGGGCACGGTGATAGCCGTGGTAGAACCCCAGTTGCTGCCGCTCGACATGAGACAGCGCATCCACCTCGTGTTGCAACGCCGTCTGCAATGCAGTCGACATGACATAACGGTCATACTGGCCGGCACGAGAGGCGCACTGGTTAATACGACGCCGTTTGCCCCCGTCGGCCATATAGCGGGCAACCTGGCGGAGGAAATCCGAATCGGAGATTTTGAGCATGTAACCACCGTCGTCATGAATAACATTACCCTGGTACTCATGGCAACGCGGTTTACGTTGGGTGATACCGGCGTGTACGCCAAACAGGCCCAGCAACGCCTTGATCGCTTGCACAAATGCCCCGCATTGGGTG
>JALVCM010000208.1 GCA_027010005.1 Thiohalobacter sp. | reverse complement strand
CCAAATATGCCCGCCTTATCGCCGAACAACTCGGCCTGTCGAAAGCTGATTGTGACGCCATCGAGATGGCGGCACCGATGCATGATATCGGCAAGATCGGCGTCCCGGACCAGATCCTGCGCAAACCGGGGCGTCTGACCCACGCGGAATTCGAGATCATGAAACAGCACACGCTGATCGGTTACGAGATTCTGAAAGAAAGCCCCTCGAAGTATTTGCAGACCGGCGCCATCATTGCCCTGAGTCACCATGAGAAGTTCAATGGCACAGGTTACCCGCACCAGCTGGGAGGTCACGAAATCCCGCTGGTCGCACGTATTGTCAGCGTAGCCGATGCCTACGATGCACTGACTTCGGAACGCCCCTACAAGGAAGAGTGGCCAGTACAGAAAGCTGTCGATTACATCAACAGCCAGCGCAAGAAGTACTTCGACCCGGAATGTGTCGACGCCTTTCTCGCCCAGCTCGACAATGCACTGCGTATCAAGCAAACACTGACCGACAAGCCACGCAAATCGAATTCACGCCGGTAATTTTTTACAGATGGTTTAGACCCCAGTGTGGAGTGCGAAACAATCTGCTTCGGGCTTAACCCGTCATGCAACATTCCCGTCATTCCGGCGCATGCCGGAATCCAGAAAACTATCCTAACAAGTCAGAGTACAAATCCTGCCACTGAGGATTCACTGCCTCAATAGCATGAATTTTCCATGCCCGCTTCCAGCTCTTGATCGCTTTTTCCCGGGTAATTGCAGATTCCATTGTTTCATGTACTTCATACCAGATAAGCCTCTCTACACTGTATTTTTTCGTAAACCCTTCAACACTGTGATGCTTGTGCTCCCAAACCCGTTTCACCAGATTGGATGTTACCCCTGTATAAAGGGTTCCGTTTCGTTTGCTGGCTAACAAATATACGCACGGCTGTTTTTCCATAACACGAGCCTCCTTGCCCGGACATCTGGATTCCGGCATGCGCCGGAATGACGAAATACTATACCTTCGTGTAATGTAAAGTGAATGGCGGTTTCGGGTCGTTTCAGGAAGTACAAATGAATAGTCATCCCTGGGTACGGAAACATGGATTCCGGCTTGCGCGGGAATGACGGGTGGGTATTCCCGGAATCTGCCACAAAAGTTTCGGCGCTGGCTTGCCGGGGGTTTTCGGTGAATCGGTGCAGCCGAGCATCGCAGATATGTTGCGATTGAGCGAGCGACTGTCTGAGCGGTTTGCGCGTTAGCGCAGACCGCGAGTTTCGCGAGCGCGCAACATGTCGAGAAGCGCAGGGAACCCGCGCAGCGGGCAAACCGTTGAGCCGAAAAACCCCGGCAAGCCAGCGCCAACCTCCTTGCTTCCTGCAAAGAGATTGCTTCGCTTTGCTCGCAATGACGGGGTGGGGGATTACTCGAAGGGGTGCCGTTTGATTAGCGTTTCTTCACGATCAGGCCCCGTGGAGATAATATCAATCGGCACACCACACAGGGACTCCACCTTGTCCAGGTAATCACGCGCCGCCTGCGGTAACTGGTCGAGTGACTTGGTGCCTACGGTGGATTCCTTCCAGCCAGGCATTTCGATAAACACTGGCTCACACTTCTCCAGCAGGTCCGCACCGACGGGCGGAATCGTAATCTCCTGGCCATCCAGTTTGTAGGCCACGCAGATCTTTACCGTCTCCATGCCGTCCAGCACATCCAGCTTGGTGATACAGATACCGGTAACACTGTTCACTTCCAGTGAACGGCGCAAAGAGACTATGTCGAGCCAGCCACAGCGGCGCTGGCGCCCGGTGGTTGCACCGAACTCGTGCCCCTTCTCGCCCAGGTACTGGCCGTCATCGTCAAACAACTCGGTCGGGAACGGGCCGGCCCCCACGCGTGTCGTGTAGGCTTTGACAATACCCAGAATATAGTCAAGCGAGCGTGGACCCACACCACTGCCACTGGCCGCGCCACCGGACGTGGTGGTCGACGAGGTGACATAGGGATAGGTGCCATGATCGATATCCAGCAGTGCACCCTGCGCACCTTCGAACATCACGCTCTTGCCCTCGGCGCGCAGTTTGTGCAGCGTACCCGGTACATCTTCTACCATCGGTGCAATCTGTTCGCCCTGCGCCAGGGCTTCATCGAGCACTTTCTGGTAGTCCACCGTGTCGGCCTTGAAATAATGTTCCAGCGCAAAGTTGTGATACTCCATGACTTCACGCAGACGTTCCTTGAAGTGATCCGGATCAAGCAGCTCACCCAGACGGATACCACGCCGTGAAACCTTGTCTTCGTAGGCCGGGCCGATGCCGCGCCCGGTGGTGCCGATGGCTTTTTTACCCCGTGCGACTTCACGCGCCTGGTCGAGGGCGATGTGGTACGGCAGGATCAAGGGGCAGGACTCGCTGATACCGAGCCGCTCCCGGGCCGGCACGCCGTTGGCTTCCAGGGTTTCGATCTCTTCCAGCAGGGCGGTCGGTGACAGCACCACACCATTACCGATCAGGCAGCGCACACCGACGCGCAGGATACCTGAGGGGATCAGGTGCAACACAGTCTGCTTGCCTTCGATGACCAGGGTATGCCCGGCGTTGTGTCCACCCTGGAAGCGCACCACGGCTGATGCGCGGTCCGTCAGCAGGTCAACGATCTTGCCCTTGCCCTCGTCACCCCACTGGGTGCCGATAATCACTACGTTCTTGCCCATGGAACTCTCAACCCTGTTTCTTGAAGCTGTTAAAAAATTGATACCGGTTCAGGCGCCAAGCGATTGCACGACCCACTGTGAACCGTCCCAGTGCAGCACCCGGTCACAACCTGTTTCCGCCACATTGCCGGCCTGACCATGCAGTTGCTGAACAACAATCTCTCCCTCGGCACGCAGCGCAGCGATCGTTTCCGATAACGCGACATCGTCTTCGGCCGGTGCAAGGATGCCGCCCGCCGGTGCCGGCCACTGGCGGTTACCCAGTTCCATCAGCGACCGCAGGTCGGTACTGAAACCGGTTGCCGGCCGCGCGACACCGAATACCTTGCCAATATCGTCATAACGTCCGCCACGCGCAATCTCCTGGCCGCGGTCTGCGACAAAGGCCGCGAACACGACGCCGGTCTGGTACTGGTAACCACGCAACTCGGCCAGGTCGAAGTGCAGGCTGACATCCGGCAGACGCCGTGTCGCCAGCTCCGCGATCTGTTGCAGGTTGTCCATGGCCGCCATCACACTGTCGCCACTGCCCGCCAGTAAATCACGAGCGCGCGGCAGGACATCACTGTCACCGTTCAGTGTCGCCAGCCCGGCCAGACGTTCGCGCTGTGTCGTGGACAGTTCCAGGCCGGCGAGAAACTCGCCGATCTCCGGGATTGCCTTGCGCTGCAGG
>JALVCM010000207.1 GCA_027010005.1 Thiohalobacter sp. | reverse complement strand
AGGTGGTGCTTTGTCATCTCAGTGACTCATCATGCCTCCTGTGGACGTCAATATTCAGGCATATCAATGCCTTTTCCTGCATTCCAACCGAGCGTTACCGCCGAGCGAGGTTATCGCCCGGTATGGACGCACGCTGTGTGTCACTGACCCGCGTGACTCAGGTCAGTGGGCTGTCCAGCGTACCGGTGGCAATAAGGCGAACACGCGCATCATGCCCTGATGACACTGCGGGCACTGGTATCCCTCAAAGGCATTGCTGGTCACATCCGTGCGTTGAGATACGGCAGGTGCACTGTCCTCCTCAAGCGCTATCCGGATACGCTGGAGCTTCTGCGCCCGACAACGGTTGGCCAAAAAGCCATAGTGCCGCAACCGCATCAACCCTTTCGGCAACACGTGCAGCAGGAAGCGACGGATAAACTCGCTAGCGGACAACCGCATGACTTTCTGTTTATCGCGATCCCGATAGTCCTTGTAATGGAACATCACCTGATTGTCTTCCACACCCAGGATACGTCGGTCACTGATCGCAATACGGTGGCTGTAGCGAGCCAGATACGTCACGACGGACGTCGTGTGCGATACACAGGGCTTGCTGTACACCACCCACTCAGTCTGCATTAACGACGCCAGCGTATCGTCGAGATCACCGGGCCAGGTGATGTGAGACAGCTCACCACGTTGCGCGGCCTCGCGCAAGGCGCTGACCATCTTGCCCCGGAAGACCCGCGACAAGGCCCGTACCGGGAACAGATAGTCACCTCTGGCCGGTGCCCACTGGCCGTCCGGGTTCAGGGTGCCACCGGGGATCAGACAGTGCAGGTGGACGTGCTGCCCCAGGTTCTGGCCCCAGGTGTGTAACACCGCCGTCATGCCCAGCTCACCGCCGAAGCGGCTCGCGTTCGCGGCAAAGCGCTTGAGGGTGTTCCACACGCTGTGGAATAACAGGCCGTAAATCACCTGTGGATGACACTGTACCCAGCGGTTCAGTGTATGCGGCAAGGTGAACACCAGGTGATAATAGGTCACCGGCAATACCGCCGCCTGCTGCTGTTCGCACCAGCGCCGTGAGGCGCGCCACTGACACTGCGGGCAATGCCGATCCCGACAGGCATGATACTGTCTGCCAGCACTTTTAAACGCGCCCTGAGTTCGACATCATCGCGCCCCTTCAATGGATACCAGGCCGCCGAGCGACTGAAGTCTGTCAGCCGGCAGGCCCGGCGTTCGCTGACACGGCGGTCTTTAAGGTGATCCACGGCCCGCCACCGCTGCGCGGCCGTCACCAGTTTCCCTCAACGAGCTCCTTCAATGCCGCCTTGTCCAGCTCGGCCTCAGCCAGCAGTCGCTTCAGCTTCAGCTTCTGGTTCTCGGCCTCCAGCTTCCGCAGTCGCCTGGCTTCGCTAACCTCCATACCACCGAATTTCGACTTCCAGCGGTAAATCGTGTTCTCGCACACGCCGTGGCGGCGTGCCAGGTCAGGCACCCGGCTGCCTGCCTCATGTTCTTTCAGGATCGAAATAATCTGTTCTTCGGTATAACGCTTGCGCTTCATTTTGGAACCTCCCTGGGTCACAATTATAGGGAAATCCCACATCCAGGGTGGCTCGGACTACAGGGGTACGGTCAACGATTACCGGCGTCAATAACACGCGTGTGACACTGATTGCGCTCGACGCGGTCAATATGCGTCTGGAGGTCGATGAAGACGGGGATGGTGTGACGGATACAACGATTGATACGACCTGGGTTGCTTTATAGGTTCCGCTGCGCCTGCGCCAGCGTGTTCCGAAGACGGGTGATGGCCCCCGGGGCAGGCCTCGCGTGTTTGCTGGCCTGTGCCGTGTGTGCTGATACGTATGCGGCGGGTGATCTGGCGATACGTGCCGGCCGGCTGAACTTTGATGTGCAGGAGTTCGATGCGCGTGACGACCGGCTGGTGCACGAATCCGGGCCACTCTATGGCATTGAGGTGGATGCCGGCTTCCGGCGCAGGCAGGCAGAGATTCGGCTGGATGCCTCGTAGATATTCAATCGGTTGGTGAGATTTCCGGCCTTGATGAGTCCTATCGCTGGTGGAAGCTGCAGGCGGGTATGGTGGCGCGCTGGGAGTGGGGGAAAAATCACTGGTCCCTGGATGCACGGCTGATCCGTGCCCTGAACGCAGAGGTGGATGTCGATCTGGGTGCCGGCTTTGATTCGGCCACGCTGAATCCCGACGACGGCTGGGGCTGGCGCCTGGACGGGCGCTGGTTACGCGCACTGTCTCCCCGCCTGGAAGTGGCACTGGCTCTGTTTTACGAGCGCCAGGCGCTGGGTAAAAGTAACGCGGAACCACTTAAAAGCGGCGGCACGCGTATCGGGTCGATTTTCCAGCCCCGGATCGAGATAAAAAATTTCGGGATATTGATAGGGTTAAGGCAGACCTGGTAGCTAATTTGCCACGCTGCCACCTTGGCAGGGAGCAGTGCTTCGAGTACAATCTCGCCGCTTCCGATGCAGTCATTCTGACCGCCTGAAGTCGTCTGGCGTCCGGCCAGCAACATAACGCACAACTCCTGCTGGAGGTTTCATTGACTACATCGGCCTTACTGGCCCTGGCAGACGGCAGCCTGTTTCGCGGGCGGTCGATCGGTTCGGCTGGCCAAAGCACAGGTGAAGTGGTGTTCAACACCGCGATGACCGGGTACCAGGAGATCCTCACGGATCCCTCCTACGCGCGCCAGCTGGTGACGCTGACCTATCCCCATATCGGCAATGTCGGGGTGAACCCGGAAGACGAGGAATCGTCCGGCATCCAGTGCGCCGGGCTGATTATCCGCGACCTGCCGTTGATCTACAGCAGCTGGCGGGGCCGCCAGTCGCTGGATGCCTACCTGCAGGAGCAGGGCGTGGTCGGTATCGCCGATATCGATACCCGCCGGCTGACGCGGCTGCTGCGTGAAAAAGGCGCCCAGGCGGGTTGCCTGGTGGCAGGTGAACAGATTGACGAGCAGGCGGCCATCGAGGCCGCGCGCGCCTTCCCCGGCCTGAAGGGCATGGATCTGGCAAAAGCCGTTACCACCCACCAGCCCTACGAGTGGGCACAGGGCAGCTGGTCGCTGGAAGGTGGCCTGCCCGAGGCGCCTCACCCCATCGACGAAAAACTGCCCCGCCACGTGGTGGCCTACGATTTCGGCGTCAAGCGCAACATCCTGCGCATGCTGGTGGACCGCGGCTGCCGTATCACCGTGGTGCCGGCGCAGACCCCGGCGCAGGTGGTGCTGGACCTGGACCCGGACGGCGTGTTTCTGTCCAACGGCCCGGGCGACCCGGAGCCGTGTGATTACGCCATCGAGGCGATCCGCACCCTGCTGGAAAAAGACCTG
>JALVCM010000206.1 GCA_027010005.1 Thiohalobacter sp. | reverse complement strand
CAATAACCATTTTCAGGCAATTTGCCGGCACCCCGGGTTTAGACCCAATATAAACTCTTGACCTATATCAAGGACAGCAAAAAACACCACCCCCAATATAAGTTCACAATATTGCGGGTCCGGGGGGCCACGCATCACAGCAGCAGGCTATTCGGGAGATATCGGTTGAGTATACAAACAAAAATCTATCTGGTTGGCGCCGGGCCCGGTGATCCGGATCTGCTCACGGTAAAAGCACAGCGTTTGATCCAGACGGCAGACACGGTTGTCTATGACCGGCTGGTGTCGCGTGAAATCCTGGACCTGATACCCGATTCAGCCTCCCGGGTATACGTCGGCAAGGCGACCAGTCGCCACACGCTCAGCCAGAAAGAAATCAATGCACTGCTGGTGGATCTGGGCAGGAAACGCCAGCGTGTTGTGCGCCTGAAAGGGGGCGACCCCTTCATTTTTGGCCGTGGTGGCGAAGAGGCGCTGGCACTGGCACGGAACGATATCCCCTTTGAAGTGGTGCCGGGGATTACCGCGGCACAGGCCTGCGCCGCTTATGCGGGAATACCCCTGACCCATCGGGGTCTCGCCCGGGGCGTGCAATTCGTGACCGGGCATTGCAAGGATAACGAAGCACTGGTGCTTGACCCGGCTGCCCTGTCAGACCCGGAGCAGACGCTGGTTATCTACATGGGCCTCGCCAACCTGCCACAGATCGTTCGTGACCTTGTCCAAGCCGGCCGACCCGGGGACACACCGGCAGCAATTGTTGAGCGCGGCACAACTTCACGCCAGCGTACTATCATTACAACCATCGACGAATTGCAGCATGCCGTAGAACAACATACGATCGCGTCACCGGCCATGCTGATTATCGGGTCGGTTGTTTCACTGGCAGAAGAACTGGAGTGGTTTATGCCCTGGGCGCAGGAAATGGAACTCAAATATGCCTAGAACGCTTGTGTTTCTCGCCCTGTGTGCACTGACGATGTCTGCCACGGCGGAAGCGGTTACTGCGCAGCGCCAGGCCGAGTTACGTGATCTGGTCCACCAGGATTGTGGTTCCTGCCACGGGATGCGTTTGACCGGCGGGCTGGGTCCGGCATTGACGCCACAGGCGCTGCAAGGCAAGAATCACGATTTCCTGTTTTCGACCATCCGCGCAGGACGGCCCGGAACACCCATGCCACCCTGGCAGCCGCTGCTCACCGATCAGGAGATCAACTGGATCGTCAACTACCTGAAAATGCCTGAGGAAACACCATGAGGTCGTTACTGGCCACCCTCCTCGCGTTCGTCCTTGTTACCGGAGCCGTAGCCGCAGAACTACGTGGCACAGGTGATCTCGGTGTCGTGGTGGAGCGCGCCGACGGCAAGCTGCTGGTCGTGGAGCACAGCGGTGATACTCGCCTGGCAGAAATTGAGGGGCTCGGCGACCTGTCTCATGCCTCCGTGGTATTTTCCCGTGACGAGCGGTACGCCTATGTCTTCGGCCGTGATGGCGGCCTGACCAAGGTGGACATACTGAAGGGCCGCATTGTGAAGCGGGTGATGCAGTCCGGTAACAGTATCGGCGGTGCAATCTCGCAGGACGGGAAGTGGGTAGCAGTGTCCAACTACAAGCCGGGCGGCGTGCGGATATTCGATGCTGTCACCCTGGAGATGGTTGCCGATATTCCCGCAGAGTACGCCCCGGGCAAGTTATCCAAAACAGTTGGGCTGGTGGATGCGCCCGGCAACCAGTTTGTGTTCAGCCTGTATGACGGCGACCAGATCTGGCTGGTGGATATGATGGAACCACGCAAACCGCGCATCAAACGCTTCGAGAACATCGGCAGGGCGCCCTACGATGCCCTGATTACACCGGACGGGCGCTATTACATTGCCGGCCTGTTTGGTGAGGACAGCATGGCGTTACTGGACCTGTGGCACCCGGAAAAGGGGGTGCGGAAAATACTCAAGGGTTACGCCGAGCACGATGAAAAACTGCCGGTCTACAAAATGCCCCACCTGGAAGGCTGGGCAGTTGCCGGCAGCAAGGCCTTCGTGCCCGCAGTCGGGCAGCACAAGGTACTGGTGATCGATACCGCTAACTGGCAGATACTGGATGAAATCGATGTACACGGTCAGCCGGTGTTCGTCATGGCGCGTCCGGACGGGCACCAGATCTGGGTGAATTTCGCGCATCCGGATAACGATACCGTACAGGTGATCGATGCTGAATCGCAGCGGATCATCAAAACACTGAAACCCGGCAAGGCGGTCCTGCACATGGAGTTCACACCGCGCGGTGAAAAGCTGTGGCTGTCCGTGCGTGACGACAACCGCGTACAGGTCTATGACACGGCAACACTGAAGTTACTCAGGGAACTCCCGGCTGAAAAGCCCAGCGGTATCTTTTTCACCGACCGCGCACATCGGACGGGCCTGTAACCATGGAAATCCTGACCGAACGTCTGCTCAACAACTACCAGCGTAATTTCCCGCTGCTGCCAGCGCCGTTTGAACATATTGCGCAGTCGCTGAATACGGATTCAGGCACCGTTCTGAAGCGTCTCAGGGAATTGCAGGAAAATGGTGCTGTCAGTCGCGTCGGCGCGGTATTCAAACCCAATACAGTAGGCGTCAGTACACTGGCAGCGATTGCCGTACCGGACTGTCTGATAGAAAACGTGGCGCCGATCATCAGTGCTTTCCCACAGGTGAACCATAACTATGAACGCGAACACGAGTACAACCTGTGGTTCGTGGTCACGGCCGAAGACCAGCCGGCACTGGAACAGAGCCTGCGTCATATCGAGGAACGTACAGGCTACCCGGTACTTTCCCTGCCACTGGTCAAGGACTACCACATCGACCTGGGCTTCCCCATGCAGCTTGACCAACAGCCCGAACCCGTTATGCCGGAACGTAAATCTGCTCCGCCGGTCCAGACTGCCAGCAACACGGACCCGGCCAGTGCCGAAGACCTGATCGATGCCATCCAGGACGGGCTGCCACTGGTGGCACGGCCTTACCGACAAATTGCCGAACGCCTGGGCTGGTCAGAGCAGCAGGTCATTGACCGGCTTCAGCAGATGCTGGAGAGCGGTGTAATCAAGCGGCTGGGGGTCGTGGTAAGGCATCACGAACTGGGTTATCGCGCCAATGCCATGGTGGTGTGGGACGTGCCGGATGATGCTGTCGACCAGCTGGGCTACCAGCTGGGCAGACAGGATTGTGTCACTCTGTGTTACCAGCGCCCGCGTCGTCTCCCGCAGTGGCCCTACAACCTGTTCTGCATGGTGCACGGCCGGGACCGGGACGATGTGCTGGCCTGTGTCGAACGGATGGTCGAAGGACTTGGGCTTGAACAGCTTCCCAAATCGGTACTGTTCA
>JALVCM010000205.1 GCA_027010005.1 Thiohalobacter sp. | reverse complement strand
GTTGTTGGCGTCCCCAAGGGGAGTCGAACCCCTGTCGCCGCCGTGAAAGGGCGATGTCCTAGGCCTCTAGACGATGGGGACAGTTTTTACTGGCTGTCAGGCGGACCCGACAACTGTGAAACCACTGTACCGGCCAGCAGGACAATAAAGCCCAACGGGACCAGATTCAGCAAATTCACGGCCAGACTGTCAGCATCCCTGAACAAGGCGGTGAAGCCACCGATCAGCCCGATGGCGATCAGAACAACTCCGGCATAAACCGTATAACGGCCGACGCGCCTCATTGGATGCCACTTTCCGAACGATCAGGCAAACTGCCTGTAAATCTGGTGGAGCTAGGCGGGATCGAACCGCCGACCCCTTGCATGCCATGCAAGTGCTCTCCCAGCTGAGCTATAGCCCCGGAAAGTAAGGCGCGCACTTTACGTGACACACCCGGTCCTGTCAATAAAAAGGCGGGCTTTCCGGCCCCTTTCCGAGGGTTTTTTTCAGCCACCTTTTTTCTCGATTTTTGCCCAGGAATCACGCAACGTCACAGTACGGTTGAACACTGGCAGACCGTGGCTCGGGTCCGGGTCGGCGCAGAAATAGCCTTCCCGTTCGAACTGGAAGAAATCCCCCGGTCCGGCATCCTTCAGGTTCGGCTCCAGGTAGCAGCGGGTCAGGGTCAGCAGCGATTCCGGGTTGAGGTGGTCGGTAAACTCCCCGCCTTCCCGGTCGCTGCCCGGGTTTGGCTGGTTGAACAGGCGGTCGTACAGGCGCACCTCGGCGGCCACGGCATGTGGCGCGGAAACCCAGTGGATCACACCCTTCACCTTGCGGCCTTCCGGGTTCTTCGACAGGGTGTCGGGATCGTAGCTGCAACGCAGTTCGATGATCTCGCCATTGCCGTCCTTGATCACTTCGTCGCAGCGTATCACGTAGGCGTTGCGCAACCGCACTTCGCCACCGGTAACGAGCCGTTTGAATTTTTTATTGGGCGCCACCTCGAGGAAGTCTTCGCGATCAATATAAAGTTCGCGGGTAAACGGCAATTCACGCACCCCCATGGACTCATCCTGCGGGTGATTGGCCGCCTGCAGCGTCTCACACTGATCTTCCGGGTAGTTCTCGATAACGACCTTGAGCGGGTGCAGTACGGCCATGCGGCGCGGTGCGCACTGGTTCAGGTCTTCGCGCACACAATTTTCCAGTACGCTCATTTCCACGTTGTTGGTCGACTTGGTGACACCGATGCGGTCACAGAAATCACGGATCGAGGCTGGTGTGTAACCGCGCCGGCGCATGCCGGCCAGTGTCGGCATGCGCGGGTCATCCCAGCCCTCGACATGGCCCTCATCGACCAGCTGGGTCAATTTACGTTTGCTGGTAATGGTGTATTCCAGTTCCAGCCGGGAGAACTCGATCTGCTGCGGATGGTGCTCGACATCCAGCGTGTCGAGGAACCAGTCGTACAGGGGGCGATGATCCTCAAACTCGAGGGTACACAGGGAATGCGTGATGCCCTCGATGGCATCCGACAGGCAGTGGGTGAAATCGTACATCGGGTAAATACACCAGGCTTCGCCGGTCTGGTGGTGTACCACACCATGACGGATACGGTAGATGGCCGGGTCGCGCAGGTTCATGTTCGAAGCCGCCATGTCGATCTTTGCCCGCAGGATCTTCTCGCCATCCCGGAATTCGCCGGCCCGCATACGCGCAAACAGGTCGAGGTTTTCTTCAATGCTACGGCTTCGGAACGGACTGTCCCTGCCCGGTTCGGTGAGCGTGCCCCGGTACTCACGCGTCTGTTCGGGCGTCAGGTCACAGACGTAGGCCTTGTCCTTTTTGATCAGTTCTACCGCGTATTCGTACAGGTGCTCGAAATAGTCCGAGGCATAGAACAGGCGATTGCCCCAGTCATAACCCAGCCAGTGCACATCACGCTTGATGGCCTCGACAAACTCGGCGTTCTCCTTGTGCGGGTTGGTATCGTCAAAACGCAGATTACAGGTGCCGTGGTAATCCTCGGCAATACCGAAGTTCAGACAGATCGATTTGGCATGCCCGATGTGCAGATAGCCGTTGGGCTCCGGCGGGAAGCGTGTCGCCACCCGGCCGCCGTGTTTGCCACTGGCGATGTCCGCATCGATGATGTTACGGATAAAGTTGCTCGGTGTACGGGTCTCTTCATGGTTCATTGTGTTGATTCCTGCCCGGCGCGCTGACGAATAAAATCGAGTGCCTTGTCGATACGGCGCAGGCAAGCCTCGCGGCCTACCAGGTATAAGGTCACATCGATACCGGGTGATGCCGCACGGCCAACCACGGCAACCCGCAGGGGTTGTGCGACCTTGCCCATTTTCAGGCCCAGTGCCTCGGACACATCCTTTACCGCCTGGTGGCAGTTCTCGGCCGTCCACGGCTCCAGGCTGGCCAGCACCTCGCGCATTTTCTCCAGCGGCTCTTGCGCCACCGGTCGCAGATGTTTTTTGGCAGCCTGCGCATCATACTCATCAAAGTCCCGGTAAAAAAACTGGCTGATATCGGCCATCTCTACCAGTGTCCTGGCGCGTTCTTTCTGCGCCATGACGACCTCGTGCAGGTCCGGCTCCGGCGCAGGATCAATGCCCATAAGACCAAGGTGGTAGCTCAGGTGACGGGCAATACGCAACGGGTCTGCCGCCATGATGTATTGCTGGTTCAGCCACAGCAGCTTCTCCGGGTTGAAACTGGATGCCGCCTTGTTGACATCCTTGATGTCGAACAATTCAATCATCTCATCGATAGAGAAGATCTCCTGGTCACCGTGTGACCAGCCGAGCCGCACCAGGTAATTGAGCAGGGCTTCCGGCAGGTAACCGTCTTTACGGTACTGGATAACACTCACCGATTCACCGTGCACCCGCTTGGACAGTTTGGCACCATCTTCTGCCAGGATCATGGGCAGATGCGCATAGGTCGGCCTCGGCAGGTCAAGTGCATTGAGAATATTGATCTGCCGTGGCGTGTTGTTGAGGTGATCATCGCCACGGATGACATGGCTGATATTCATATCGGCATCATCAACCACCACCGTCAGGTTATAGGTCGGTGAACCATCGGTACGCTGGATAATCAGGTCATCCAGCTCGTTGTTTTTGAACACTACACGGCCACGCACGAGGTCATCGACCACCACTTCCCCTTCCAGCGGATTGCGAAAACGAATCACGTAAGGTGCATCCGGCGCAGGCGGTTCGACACCGTTACGGCAGTGTCCGTCATAGCGTGGTTTGATCTTTTTGGCCATCTGCTCTTCACGCAACTTGTCGATACGTTCTTTCGAGCAGTAGCACTTGTAGGCGTGCCCCTCATCGAGCAGTTGCTGTATCACGGCCTTGTAGCGATCAAAG
>JALVCM010000204.1 GCA_027010005.1 Thiohalobacter sp. | reverse complement strand
CTGCTCGGTTGATTCCGCTTCGTTCTGCTCACGCGCCGCATGAATATCATTCTGCATTTTCAGCAGCCCCAGGCGGAACGCCTGTTTGTCTGCCTCGATGCGTGCCGCGCGCACGCGCGCAACGTCCGCCGGACGCATCACGCCTTCATAAGGGGCCACTGCCGGCAAGGTGCTGTCGACCAGCAGCGGCAACAGTTCAAGACTGTCCTCGACACGGGCGTCTTCCTTTTCGAGACGCGTCTGCGCCGCACCCCAGTCGTCCGGAAGCACGGAACCTGTTGACGCCCTGAAGGCCTGCATATGCCGGTACACACCCGGTAACTGGCGACGGACGATAGCATCCAGACGCAGGGTTTCCAGCGCATGAAAACAGGCCAGTGCCTGTGCATAGTCTGGATATACCGACAATGCCTCACCAATATCAACCCGCCATGTCCCTGCCCAGGTTTGTGCCCACTGGTGGACCACCATGGCCTTGTACAGCTGGAAGTTTTCATCACGATCGGAAGAAATATTCACGGAAGACGGCAGGAACAGGGTCTCCGTATCGGTACAGGTGTGCTCACCCACTTCCACTTTCAGTCGTCGTCCACTGAGACCCTGCGCAAAGGCTTCCAGCACATTGATGACGTCATCCAGCGCCAGGCCACTGCGGCGTGCCCTGTATTCACGCGCAAAGGTCTCGACATCCTTGAATGCTGCAACCGCCGGGTGCAGGCCGCACGTATCGTAGATATCCATGCACGACATCAACCAGGTCTCGACACCGTTCTCATCCATTAACCGCAAGGCGCTGCAGACATGGTTCACGAAGTTGTACGCCATACCGGAACTGGTGCGCGCCACCATGCCCGCACAACGCAACACAAAATCCTGCTCGGCGCGCGTGTATTCGGCAAGCGCGCGGGCCGGTTCCTCGGCTGCTCCCAGTGATACCATGTGTACGTCGAGCCGCTCTTCCAGCTGTACCGCCGTCAAGGGCATATCACCGGTCTGCAGGAAATCGGTTTCATCAAACCAGCGCGCACCGACACCGGCCGGCATGCAACGGCCCGCTGCGGTTGCCACACCGATATTCACCGGTTCGATGGTGCAGCCCGGCAACACTTCCTGCAGTAGCTGGCCAAGACTTTCGGCCTTCCAGGTGATCGCCCCGCCATCGGTCGACAGCCAGATACCCAGACAGTTATCGCTGACCAGGCGTGGCAGATATTTCACCAGCCGGGGCATGTCCACCTCACGGTCCCACAACTGGCCTTTGGGACCGTGACCCAGTGCGGGTATCGGTAACACAATCATGTCGAAGCGCGTCTGGCGGCGCAGCAGATCCTCGACATAATCCATAACATTTTCGTGCACGTAATCCACGTGCCGTGTACCGGCCTGGGCACGTGCCAGGTCCAGCATGTCCGGGTCGGCATCGACGTGAACGACAGAAGCGCCCGCATTGACCGCCTGCGCCGTCACGAAACCGTTACCGCCAAACAGGTTCAACAGGGAGATGTCCTCGAGGTCGTAACAGCCCTCGATACGTTCACGCACCCACAGGGCACAGGGCAGATCACGACCACGCAAACCCACACGACCACGGCTGTCGAGCCGGCAGGGCACATCAATGCCTGCCAGTCTGACCGACCACTCACGCGGCAGACCACTACGGGTTGGCTCCCACTGCCCGGCGTGGCCGACTTCGTCGACATATATCCAGTCGGCCTGCCAGCCTTTTGCCGCGGGCTCGCCAACCGCCAGCGCATCGCGGGTTTCAGTAATGTACTCGCCCCAGCGCTCCAGCTTGCGGCCGTGCCCGAAATCGAGCAACTCATACTCATCGACCGGCGTGGCAATACACGCATCGATACGGGCAGATTCGGGAATACTGCGAAGTTCAACCATGGTGCAGCAGGCGCAGGCGGAAGGGCATGATGCCCGGCCGTGCCATCCTCAAAAGACCGAGGCGCTCAATTCATTGACCGCCGCCAGCATTTCGGCATCATCGGTCAAAGCCTCGGCAATACTGGCGCGGCACGCCACCACCGGGGAAACCCCGCTTTTCATCAACTTGGCGGCATGTACCAGCAGGCGGGTACTGGCGCCCTCCTCCAGCCCGCTGCCCTTCAGGTTGCGGGTCATTTGCGCGAATTTCACCAGTTGTGCCGCGGTTCCCGGGTCAGTGTCCGTCTCGCTGGCAATGATCTTCGCCTCCAGCTCGGCAGAAGGGTAATCGAATTCCAGCGCCACAAAGCGCTGCCGGGTGCTCTGTTTCAGGTCTTTCAGGACACTCTGGTAGCCGGGGTTATAGGAAATCGCCATACAGAAATCATCGCTGGCCTCCAGCAACTCGCCGAGTTTCTCCATGGGCAGAACCCGCCGGTCGTCCGCCAGCGGGTGGATAACCACGGTCGTATCCTTGCGCGCCTCGACAATTTCATCGAGATAGCAGATACCCCCGGCACGTACTGCCCTGGCCAGCGGACCGTCTACCCACACTGTCTCGCCGCCGCTGATCAGGAAACGCCCGACCAGGTCCGATGCCGTCAGGTCATCGTGACAGGAAACGGTGATCAATGGCCGCCTCAGCCGCCAGGCCATGTGCTCCATGAAACGTGTCTTGCCACAGCCGGTCGGCCCCTTGAGCAGTACCGGCAACTGGTTGGCCCAGGCCGCCTCGAACACCTCGATTTCGTTGCCGACGGGCTCGTAATACGGCTCTTCGGTGATAAAATATTCTTCTGGTTTAAGGACTTGCGCTGTCATCCTGGTTCCTGTCCGTGTATTCCCGTCATTGCGGTTTTTTAATATCCGTCATTCCGGCGCAGGCCGGAATCCATAAAGCACGGGTTAAACCGCCTGGATCCCGGCCTGCGCCGGGATGACGGGGGTGATCATGTGACGTTAGCGCGTCTCCCGGCATACGGCAACAAAGCCCACAAAGCGCGGGTGATATATATGCCCCTTATTACTAAATCGAAAGATTCGATGCACTTTATATAAAGATAGTCTGGAACCGCCCAAGGGGGTGGAGTATTGTTCACGCTCGCTTTTTCGCGCCGGTCCGGACACGGGTCCGACACCGGGAAAATTCAATTCATTTGTCACAGCAACTCTGGACGGAGGAGTATCCATGTCAGAGGTTATCGCAACCAACCAGACGATTCTGGTGGTGGGTGGCGGCATCAGCGGCATGACTGCCGCACTGGAAGCCGCCGAATGCGGCAAGCAGGTCATTCTGGTGGAGAAGAACCCATCGATTGGCGGCCGCGTCAGCCAGCTTTACAAGTATTTCCCCAAACTCTGCCACCCCAAGTGCGGCCTGGAGATCAACCTCCGCCGGATCAAGGCCAACCGCAACCTGCGCGTCATGGCCATGACCGAGGTGTCCGCCATCAGCGGTGACGC